>JALYTI010000245.1 GCA_030854375.1 Acidobacteriota bacterium
CAAAAGACAACTTTTTCTTTGGCGTACGAGCGGTAGATAAGCAAGGAAACAAAAGCCCGGTTAGCTTCCCGCGTCCCGTCCGGTAAGGGATACTTTCAGCTCTAGCCCCCTGTTTTTTACCCAACTTTGGTTCCTCGTTGTGCGTCTAACTTCACGAGAAGCACAAAATAGCCTTAAAAAAGAGTGTCTTTTAACGAATCAAAATAGGAATCAAGTTTATGAAATTCAAACATCACCAGTTTGGCCGCGGATTTTTGGTCGCGAGCAATATCGCATCGATAGTCTCGACGCTTGCCCTTCTTTCCGCCACTTTTGGGGTTGCCCTGAGCGCACAGTCGGCAAAGACGGGGACTGGTCGCGTAACCGCGCGGCTCACTGAAGAACAGCGAATCTTGCACGTTCTAAACCGGTTGGGATTTGGCGCCCGACCCGGTGACATCGCGCGTGTTAAAGCCATGGGGTTGGATAACTACGTTAGCCAGCAACTGAGTCCCGAAAAAATCAGTGATGGCATTGCGGAGGCGAAACTAAAGAATCTTGCAACGCTGAACATGACCACCGCAGAGCTTTACGAGAGGTTCCCCCAGCCGGGCCTGCTTCTGCGACAACTTGAGCGCCGTGGAGAACTTCCGGCCGCGCTGGCCGCCGCGCGTGATAACCGGGTTAAGAGTACAGGTAATGCCGTTACTAATGACGATAAGAACGCCACGGACACGCAGATGAAAATGGAAGCGGCCGACTCCGCGCAAAAAGACTCTGACAAAGCCGGTGTTGACAAAACCAACGATGGTGGCGATCAGAGGAACAACCAAAAGTATCGTCAGGCAATACGCGACTACTACCTCCAACACGGTCTCCAGCCACCGCAGCGCATCATCGCCGAGTTGCAGGCGTCTCGCATTCTCCGAGCTGTCTATAGCGAGCGGCAGTTGCAGGAAGTGATGGTTGATTTCTGGACCAACCACTTCAACGTGTTTGCGGGAAAGGGCGCTGACCGCTGGTTGCTGGTCTCCTACGATCGGGACACGATTCGTCCGAACGCGATGGGAAAGTTTTCCGATTTGCTGCTGGCCACAGCGCAGAGTCCTGCAATGCTCTTCTACCTGGACAATTTTCAAAGTGTTAGCCCAAATGCGCAGTTAGGTTCCGGAGCCGGTCGGCGTACTCGGGCGCAGGTGCTAATGGGTAACGGGGCTAACAATCGCAACCCTGGCCAGCTAAGCATGAGCAATAACCCTCAGCAACAGAGACCTCAGCAGCAGGCGCGACGCGGCATCAACGAGAACTACGCCCGAGAATTGATGGAGCTACATACGTTGGGCGTTGATGGCGGATACACCCAGAAAGACGTTCAGGAAGTTGCCCGTTGCTTCACGGGCTGGACCATTTTTGCGCCGCGCGGAGGTGCCGCCGCCGCACAGGGAATGTTGAATGGGCCACGTGCTGAAATGCTGCGAGAAAACGCGGGCAAGTTTTACTTCAATCAGCGAGCGCACGACGATGGGGAGAAGATAGTTTTGGGCCACAAGATTCCCGCAGGAGGCGGATCCAAGGATGGCCTAATTGTACTCGACATACTGTCGCATCATCCGTCAACTGCGAAGTATGTGGCCACCAAGCTTTCGCGGCAATTTGTTTCTGACACTCCACCCACCGCGCTGGTAGACCGCGCTGCTGCTGCCTTCACCAGGAGTGGGGGGGATATTCGAGAAACTCTGCGAGCAATTTTCTCCTCACCCGAGTTCAATTCTCGCGAAGCTTATCGCGCAAAAGTGAAAAAACCTTTCGAGCTGGCGATCAGCGCAATAAGAACACTTGGAGGCGAGACAAACGGAGGACTGCAATTGCATCAGTGGATTGCGCGCATGGGCGAACCTCTTTATGGATTTCAGACCCCTAACGGTTATTCGGATACCGCCGAAAGCTGGGTTAACACCGGTGGACTTCTAGAGCGACTGAATTTCGGTCTAACGCTTGCCAGCAATCGCATACCTGGGACACGCGTGGACCTCAAGCGATTTCTGGGAAACGGACAAGAGACGCAATCTCTTAACAAGACTGAAGTCATGGACCGTTTCCTCGATCTAATCATTGCGGGAGACATTTCCCCGAAAACTAAAGAAGCGTTAATGAAACAATTTAATGAGCAGGCGGCGCTGGTGGTTCCGGAGATGCCGGCGGAAACTGGACGGATGAGCGACAGCATGGATGGAGAGATGATCGATCCGCAGTCGCGACGTCAGCAGCGTCAGCAACTAGCGCGTGCTGACGCCAACATTACAGATCCGATTACGAAGCTTGTCGGATTGATATTGGGTTCACCCGAGTTTCAAAGACAGTAATTGCAGCCTTCAACTCTGTGCTTGGAGTTAGCGGAGAAAACCCGAAGGGAAGAGTGAAGGACAAACTACAAGACCAAAGCATTAGGGGTTAATTATGAATCGAAGATTCTTTATTAGATCTGGTGGTCTCGCGCTAGCCAGCTTCGGCGTGATCAGTGTTGCACCGTCGTTCCTCCAGCGCGCTGTATTGGGCCAGACGCACGATCAAATAACCGGAGGGCGCCGAAAGACTTTGATTGCCATCTTTCAGCGCGGCGCAGTGGATGGATTAAACATGGTCATACCGTTCGGTGAGCGCGCCTATTACGATTTGCGACCATCGATCGCGATTGGCAGGCCGGAATCCGGTAACACTGAATCGGCGATTAACCTTGACGGGTTTTTTGGTTTGCATCCTTCGCTCGCGCCATTCAAGCCTTTATGGGATTCGAAACGCCTCGCGATAGTTCATGCAGCCGGTTCTCCTGATAACACACGTTCTCACTTCGATGCTCAAGACTACATGGAGTCGGGTACGCCGGGCCTGAAGTCGACAGCTGATGGCTGGTTAAATCGGTACCTGCAGAGCAAGACGGATCCGCAGCGTAGCCTTTTCCGCGCGGTCTCGATGACGCAAACCATGCCGCGGGTGCTGCAAGGTAAGGCACCTACGCTCGCAATCTCAAATCTCAACGATTTCGCAATTCGCGCGGGTCAAAGTTCTGCAAGCGTGCAAGGCGGATTCGAGGCAATCTACGATCAAACGGTGAACGACGTGCTGGGGGGCACGGGGAAGGAAACGTTTGAAGCTGTGAACTATCTGAAGAAGGTTAATCCGTCGCAGTATCAACCACAAAACGGCGCGCAGTATCCGCGCACACCTTTTGGAAATTCCTTGTTACAGATTGCGCAGCTGATCAAGGCTGGCGTGGGGCTTGAAGTCGCGTTCACGGATCTTGGCGGTTGGGATACTCATGTGAACGAGGGAAACTCAAGGGGACAACTAGGCAATCTATTACAACAGTTCAGCAATGGTATCGCTGCCCTCTATACCGACTTGGGCCAGCGTATGGACGATGTGGTGATCTTGACCATGTCGGAGTTCGGTCGCACAGTCAAAGAAAATGGAAATCGCGGCACCGATCATGGCCACGCCAATGCAATGTTTGTGACCGGCAATAGCGTTCGAGGCGGGAAAGTTTACGGTTCCTGGCCAGGACTGAAGAACGATCAACTCTACGACGGTCGCGATCTGGCGTTAACCACCGACTTCAGGGACGTTTTTGGTGAAATTGCGCGAAAGCATCTGGGAACTCCAAACCTACAGGCGGTGTTTCCGGGATACTCCTTGAGCGAAGCCAGGTTTCGAGGCTTCCTCGCGTAGACGGACTTTCTGCTCTGGCAAAATCCTCGAGGTACAACTAGTCGCTCGCCGCTGCTCAAATGGGGCAGCGGCTTTTTACTTTTGTGAGAGGGTACGGAACAACACTCCGGGCGCGGTCGAGGTGAAGACCTGGCAAGAAGGTGTTCGATCCGTCCTAAAGAATCTTCTTGACGCTTAGTCTTCCGGCATGTCAAATGAAATTTGACACTTCCTTCGCCGGATTTCGTTAACTAGCCAATTACCCGGCTGACATTTTATCGGAGCGCGAGAAGACGCTTATTTGAAAAGCATGAAAAACAAACCCTGGTTGAAACATGTTCGACTTGTCGTGCTCTTGCTGATCCTCCTCGTTGCTCTCGTCGGTTACTATTACTACTTATGGAATCCAGTTCGTGTCGAGGTGGTGCAATTCACCAGCAGCCTGCTCGGCAAAGGGATGCCCTACAGCGTGGTGCTTCCACGTGGCTACCGTTTGATTACTTCGCGCCGTACCCGCTATCCGGTTCTGTATCTGTTGCACGGCTGGAGAGAACACTATAATTCGTGGCTTAAGCAAACGGCCCTCATTCAGTATGCGTCGGATTACCAGGTAATCATTGTCACACCTGAGGGCGACAACGGCTGGTACACGGATAGCGCCACGATCACAACTGACCAGTACGAGACGCAGTTGCTCTACGAATTAATTCCGGATGTCGACAGCCGCTACCGCACCATTCAGGATCGTCGCGGCCGCTCGGTTGCCGGGAACTCGATGGGTGGGTATGGCGCGCTGAAGTTTGGACTTAAGCATCCGGAGATTTTTACGTTTGCGGCTTCCATGAGCGGGGCTCTGGACGCCAACACACGGAATGACGACCAGTCAATCAAGGAGATCTTCGGGGCGCCGGACAGTCCTACGCGCAATGCCAATGACTTACAGCGGCTCGTGCGTGAATTTCCCAAGCTGCGCGAACCATTGCTTCCGTATTTTTACCTTGACTGTGGTACAGATGATCCCTGGCTCAAGGC
>JALYTI010000246.1 GCA_030854375.1 Acidobacteriota bacterium
GGCTGTGCCTTTCCGTCACGCTGGGAAAGGGGGAGGCTACGCCTCGAACGTCGGTTCCGAGGCGCAGCCTCCAGGAATCAAAAATAGTGCAGTCCGGAAAGGCGGAGCCATTCCGCACATCGGACGGCAAAGCCGAAGAAGATCTCTTTTACGGCCGAAGGAGATCTCTTTTACGAGATTGAAGAAGATCTCCTTTACGAGAGCTCCCCAACTTTGATTCTCGTTTGGAAATGCGGTGTTCGGGCAGGGAACAAACGCCGCCCCACAACAACATATTAGATTTCCGCGTGATCAACCGAAATATCTTCCGCGTGATTAACCAAAAATATCGCGAACTTTGTCGACCAAACCTTTGTCTTCAAGATCCTTATTTTCAACTGCGGCGAGCTGCTCGAGAAGCTTACGTTGTTCGCGGGTTAGTGAAGTTGGCGTGATGACGCTCACCGATACAAACAGATCGCCACGGCCGCGCCCGCCGAGCACCGGCATGCCTTTGCCCTTTATGCGAAAGACAGTGCCCGTTTGGGTTCCGGTCGGAACTTTGATTTTCTCTTCTCCCTCAATAGTTCCTACGAAAACGTCTGCTCCCAATGCGGCTTGCCCAAAGGTAATCGGCAGCGAGGCGTATAGATTGCTTCCCTGTCGCTCGAAACGCTCGTGCTCTGCGAGATGAATCACGACATAGAGATCTCCCGACGGACCGCCCTGGGTGCCTCCCTCTCCTTCACCTTGTACACGTAACCGTGAGCCAGTTTCCACTCCCGCGGGAATCTTGACCTCCATTTGCTTCTCGCGTTCCAGACGCCCCACGCCACGGCACTGCGAACAGGGATTTTTTACAACGCGCCCAGCACCACGGCAGGGCTGGCAGGTTCTGGCCACGGAAAAGAACCCTTGCTGATACCGCACCTGTCCTGTGCCCGCGCAATTGTTGCAGGGCTCCGGCTCTGTGCCGGCAGCGGCGCCGTTTCCTTTGCAAGTTTCGCAAGTTTCAAGTCGCGGGATTCGCAATTGAGCGGTCATGCCGCTATAGGCTTCTTCCAGGGTAATCTCGAGGTCGTAACGCAGGTCGGCGCCACGCTGCGCCACTGAGCGCCGGCCGCCGGCTCGGCCACCGCCAAACACGTCGCTAAAACCAAAAAGATCGCCGAGTATATCTTCAATGCCGCCAAAACCTGGTGCGCCCCAACTTTGGCCGGCGCCACTCGAAACACCTGCGTGCCCGAAACGATCGTAACGCTGGCGCTGATTGGCATCCGCAAGCACGCCATAAGCTTCAGCAGCTTCTTTGAACTTTTCTTCTGCACTCGCGTCGTTCGGATTTTTGTCAGGGTGATACTGAATGGCCAGGCGACGATAGGCACTTTTTATTTCCTGATCGGTTGCAGTGCGGTTAACTCCCAGTACTTCGTAATAATCGCGTTTACTCATCCAGACTTCTTAAAACCTCTCGTTATTTTTATGAATGAATATCCTAGAACTTTGTAAATTGATTGGCCGGATCGTCGGCACCGGTGGTTGTGGATTCCTGGGCAGGGTTCATCATCACATTAGTAAGTTGGCCGGCAACTCGTTCGAGGGCGGTAAGAGCTTTATTAATGTCTTCGCGCCCTTCCGCTTTAGAGACGGTAGCTTCGGCCTCTCCAAATATGCGGTCGGCTATTTCTTGATCATTTGAGGAAAGCATGCCGCCAAACTTCGTGAACGCTTTTTGAGTATTTCGCAGCAGCGACTCCAGCTTAGTACGCAGGATGACGATTTCCTTGGCGGCACGATCGGCATCGGCAAACCCGTCCGCCTCTTTTATGAACTGTTGAATTTCGTCTGGAGCAAGGCCCGAACTGGGAGTGATCCGCATTTGCTGTTCGCGTCCGGTAGCCTTGTCCTGCGCTGATACCGAGACAATGCCGTTTGCGTCAACCTCGAAGGTAACGTCGATTTGAGGAACGCCGCGCGGACTCGGGGGAATACCCACCAGCTCAAATTTGCCGAGCGAGCGATTGCCTTCAGCAACTTCGCGCTCGCCCTGCAAAATATGAATCTCCACAGATGTCTGATTGTCCACGACCGTCGTGAACGTCAGGCTATTGCGCAACGGAATGGTGGAATTCCGATCGATAATTTTGGTAAACAGCCCGCCTCGCGTTTCCAAACCCAGGCTTAACGGTAAAACGTCGAGGAGAACGATGTCTTTAACCTCGCCGGTTAAGACACCGCCCTGAATTGCCGCTCCCATGGCCACTACTTCATCGGGATTTATTTCAGCTGAGGGCTTCTTGCCGAAGATTTTTTCCACCGTGCGTTCGACAATTGGAGATCGGGTTTGACCACCAACTAGAATCACTTTCCCTATGTCGGCCGGTTGCAGCTTTGCATCCTCAAGGGCCTTGCGACAAGGTTCGGTAGTTTGCTCGATCAGGTCGCCAATCAACCCTTCAAACTCATCGCGGGTTAGTACTTTATTGAAGTGCTTAGGTCCGGTGGCGTCGGCGGCGATGAAAGGAAGGTTGATATTCGTTTCGGTTGATGATGATAGTTCACACTTCGCTCGTTCAGCTACTTCCTTCAATCTTTGCAACGCGAGCCGATCCTGGCGAAGATCTATTCCGGTATCGCTCAGGAATTGATCGGCCATCCAGTTCATAATCCGCTCATCGAGGTCCTCACCGCCAAGAAACGTATTTCCGGAGGTGGACAATACTTCAAAAACACCGTCGCTCATCTGGAGAATCGAAATGTCGAAAGTGCCCCCGCCAAGGTCATAGACGGCAATCCGCTCCTCATCAGACTTACCAAATCCGTAAGCCAGTGCGGCCGCCGTCGGCTCATTGATGATGCGTTCAATATTCAGGCCGGCAATTTTTCCTGCATCTTTGGTGGCTTGACGTTGCGAGTCGTCGAAGTAGGCAGGAACGGTGATAATCGCGTCAGTAACAGGCTCTCCGAGAAAATCTTCGGCCGCCGCCTTTAGACGTTGAAGAACTATTCCGGATAGCTCAGGCGGACTATAGCTGCGACCCTGCACGCGAACGCGCGCGTCACCGTTTGGCGAATCGACAATTTCAAACGCCGACGTTTCGCGCATACGCTGGACTTCAGGCGAGTTATATTTACGCCCGATGAGGCGCTTCACGGCGTAAACAGTATTGGCAGCATTCGTAACGGCCTGACGCTTTGCGATCTGTCCGACCAAACGCTCACCTTTATCCGTAAAGCCAACTACGCTGGGCGTAGTTCTCCCACCTTCCTTATTGGGCACAATCTGGACCGTGCCGCCTTCCAGGACAGAGACGCAGCAGTTAGTGGTACCCAGGTCTATTCCGATCGCTTTTCCCATTTTTGAATGTCCTAGCTGATCAGGATTACTTCTTAATGGCCACTTTCACCAGTGCCGGACGAATCAACTTGTCGCCCAGTCTGAAGCCGCGCACTATCTCCTGCATGACGGTATCCGGTTCAAACTCGTCCGTCGGCTCGGTGACCACTGCTTCATGAAGATGTGGATCAAAATGCTCCCCCTCGGCCAGAACCGGCTTGACGCCAAAAGCATCAAGCACGCCGTTAAGCTGTTTGTAGATTAAATCGACGCCACTCAAAAAGTGCCGAAACTCGTCAGATTCGGCCGCTTCAACTGAGGCTTCAGTCTCTAAAGCCCGTTTAAGGTTATCGAGCACCGGCAAAAGTTTTGCTGCAATATCCGCGACCACTCGATTGTAAGTCTCGGTGCGTTCGCGCTCCATTCTTTTGCGGTAATTTTCAAAGTCCGCCTGGCGACGGGCCAGGCTGTCTCGCAAGTCCTTTACTTCGCCTTCAAGCCGTTTCAGCTCAGCCCTACTGGCAAGCAGTTCGGCGAACTCGGGCCCGGCCGAAATCGATGCCGCGTCACCGGGTGAGCCATCAGCTTGCGGAGAGGGCTGAACTGGCGGGTCGCCCGCATCAAATGCTTCTTCTTGCTCTGTGGCTTCGAGGTTTGAGGACATATCACTCACCAGATCTTGCTCGTCATTCGGTACAGACTGTTCGGATGGTTCTTCGGTCTCGGAGTCCGAACCAGTCTCCTTGTCCGAATCCAGGAAATTAATGGGAATACGGTTCGACCTATTTCCTTTTCTCTGAGGAGCCATCGAGTAATTTCCATTCACCAAATTTTCTAACGCTTCAAACGCGCGCTTCTTCGTCTAGTCGCCGCTCAATCAATCGCGCCATGTAGTTTACCATAGCCATAATGCGGGAATACTCAATCCGCATGGGCCCAACAACGCCCAGAGTACCAAGATGTTCGTTTGATCCAAGCCGGTAGGGAGCGGTAATCAACGCACAATTTCGCATTGACGAGATGGGATGCTCACGACCGATGACAACGTGAACATCTCCCGTCAGAGAATATTGCTCACGAGAGACACACTCATTCAGAATCTTAATTAGGCGGGACTTCTCCTCAAAGGTTCTAAACAGCTCGCGCATTCTGTCCACATCAACAAAATCCGGCTTAGAAAGTATGTTTGAGGCGCCATCGACGTAGACGTCACCACTGGTACTCTCTTCACCTTCCAGGCTCATGTCACAAAGCAATATTGCATTTCTCAGCAGCCGATCATATAGGGCCTTTTCCTCGCTCATTACCTCCAGGATCTCGGTTCGAATAGCAACTAAGCTTTTGCCGCTGTACTCGGTGTTCAAATAACGCGCGGTGTGCTCCAGTTC
>JALYTI010000247.1 GCA_030854375.1 Acidobacteriota bacterium
ACCGTGGCTTCAGCCCGGTGTATGAACCCCCTCATGATCCATTCAACCGTTTCAACGGTTTGCCTCGGCAACCTAAGAAAGAAAACCGTTGAAACGGTTCACCATTGCTGATCGCTGCCTGACACCGGGCTGAAGCCGCGGTGTTAATGAGAGGGCTGGAAAAACCAAACTGCACCAGTCCCAGAATTTACAGGTTGGGAAGAGGCGCGCTGCGCTTTGCCCCCTTCCTAACCTGCGAGGAGACTAAAGTTCAGTGGTTAGTTCTGTGTTGAGTTTGGCGCTTTTATTAACTTGTCAGTTAACGGCCTGGGAAGAATCGTCGGCATGCACCTCACGTCCGTCGGAAACCGTAAGCTGCTGCTCATCAAAAAGACTTGAGTTGACGAGGGTCTGAACCCAATACTGGCCCGCCGCGGGAAAAGTCACATTCACGAAGAAGCTAATATTGTCGGCGAAACCGCCGGGCGTGATTTCGAAGCTCGTTGGCTGAGACACAACGATCGGGTGCTGGCGGTCAGGTGTCAGAATCCTAACTTCGGACAGATGAGTGCCCTCACCGCGCCAGTGATTGACGACAGCAAACTTGATCAGCGAAACGGGTAACTGCTGAACCATGATGTTTTGAAAAACTCCCATTAACGAAAGCTTGTTGCCCGCCTCGAGACGAACATCGTCGCAGAAGAGTGTGTATAGCAGCTCGAGTCTTTGTTCTTTGTTTTGTGCGCTTACCATATGTCTCCAATATTTCCGGGCAATAGCCCGCGCGTCAGCAAAGACGGTATTCTACGCCCTCCCTTATGGTCGGGCTACTGCCCCGCTTTGCTGTAACTAGCGAAGCATCTTCTGAAAAGCTTCTTCATCGACGACCTTTACGCTTAGTGCTGTAGCCTTATCCAGTTTGGATCCTGCTTCCTCGCCCGCGACTACATAGTCTGTCTTTTTGCTTACAGATGAAATAACGCGACCACCGCGACTCTCAATGGCGGCGCGTGCTTCATCGCGCGTGAAAGCGGCAAGCGTGCCGGTCAAGACAAACTGTTTGCCGGCAAACTTTTCATCCTTAGGCCCACTGGCTTTGTGCATCTTCGTGCGAACACCTGCAGCTTCCAGGCGTTTGCACAATTCAATATTACCCTTGTCGTCGAACCAGTCGTGTACGCTCTGCGCGACCGTGAGGCCAATTTCGGGAACATCATCGAGCTGCGGGACCGTCGCCTTGCCCAGCGCCCCCAGGGATCCGAACTGTCTGGCGAGTGTTGTCGCCGTACGGTCGCCTACGTGACGCAACCCCAGCGCATAAATCAGATTTGACAGGTCGCGCTCCTTACTCGCCTCGATCTGTGCCAACAGATTCGAAGCAGATTTTGTGGCCATTCGCTCCAGGCTAGCGACATCGTCGAGTGTCAAACTATAGAGATCGCCGGCATCTCGGACCTTACCACTTTCGACCAACTGATGAACGAGCGATTCCCCCAGGCCTTCGATGCGCATGGCGCGTCGCGAAGCAAAGTGTAAGAGGCGGCCTTCGAGTTGTGCCGGGCAGTCGGCGGCGACGCATCGGGATACTACTTCGCCTTCAGGTCGCGAGATTTCGCCCCCGCAAGCGGGACACTTCTTCGGCATGCGAAAAGGCTTCTCTTGTCCCGTGCGCTTCGACTCGATGACTTTCAAAACTTTGGGAATGACATCGCCGCCCTTTTCAATCAGCACCCAATCGCCTATGCGTATTCCCAGACGTTTGACCTCATCGGGGTTGTGCAAAGTAGCTCGCGAGACAGTGGTTCCTGCCAGCAGTACTGGTTCTAGGATTGCTACTGGGGTCAATGCTCCGGTTCTACCGACCTGAACATTGATGTCGTTAACCTTCGTTGTTGCCTGTCGCGCTGCGTACTTATATGCGATGGCCCATCGAGGCGCTTTGTTCGTAGTGCCAAACTCATCTTGTAGCGCGGTTGAGTTTATCTTTACGACGAGCCCATCGATTTCATAATCCAAATCATCACGTTGACCTTCCATCTTGGCGGCAAATTCAATCACCTCGTCAATAGAAGTACACAGCTTCCGCTCCGAATTTACTCGCAACCCGGAACTCTCGATCCAATCAAGAGCTTCCCAATGCGTTGGAAAAGGCTTTCGCTCGCCGGCTATCAAATCGTACGCAAACATCTCCAGTTTCCGGCTGGCCACAATTCTGGGATCCAGTTGCCGGATAGTTCCCGAGGCGGCATTACGCGGATTGGCAAAGCGTGGCTCATCATTCTCCTCGCGCTCGGCGTTGATTCGCTCAAATACCTTTCGTGGGATGAAGGCCTCGCCTCGAACTTCCACTCCTGTGCCGATAGATTTTCCCTTCGACCGCAATTTTAGAGGGATACTCCGGATGGTCCGTGCGTTTTGAGTCACATCTTCACCAATGCGTCCATCGCCGCGGGTAACTCCGCGCACAAGTAAATTATTCTCGTAGTGAAGGGCAATGGAAAGCCCGTCTATCTTCAGTTCCGCGACGTACTCGAAAGGCCGTCCCTCAGCCAACCGTGTGCAGCGTTGATCAAACGCACGCAATTCTTCGATGTTATAGCTGTTGTCCAGCGAAAGCATGGGCCGCCGGTGGACCACTTTGGCGAACGCTTCAGCTGGTCTTCCGCCCACGCGTTGCGTGGGACTGTCGGGGCTGATTTGATCCGGGTATTGTTGCTCGAGTTTCTTAAGCTTTTCGAGCAGGACATCGTACTCGGCGTCGGAGATTTCGGGATTATCAAGTACGTAATAGAGTTCCTCGTGACGCCGAATCTCTTCCCTTAACTTTTCTATTTGTTGTCCGACTGATGCCGCTCTGGCCAACCTATAAGCCTCCCCACTGTTCTGTGCGGGTTATTAACCCCGCGAAGCCGTAACTCGCTTCTCACTGGTGCCACTGATTCTTGTGATTGCGGTCGTCTCCGCCTTAGCTTCGCCGAGTTTCTCGATGACCCGTCCGATAAACTTAATACTCTGAAGAAAATCGTCCACCCGAATGTTTTCGTCTGGACCATGGGGATTCGATCCGGCATAGCTGATGCCGAAGGACGCCACCGGTGTGGGCGGCGAAGACGCTCCACAAACCGCCCCTACTGGTCCGCTTGAAGGATCCATTGGGTAAACCAGAGGTGGAACTCCATAAACTTCGGCTGCCGAGCCGATTACTGCGCGGGCAACAGTGGACGTTGCGGACGATTTAGCGAGCGGAGCGTTCCCGAGTTCGATAATCTCAATATCTTTAAAGCCGCGGACGTCGAGGTGTTCTCGCAATAGCTCAAGCACGAGGCGGGGAGTTAGATCAGGCACCAAACGGAAATCCAGGCGAGCGAGCGCCATGCTCGGCAGCACTGTTTTTATTCCCGCTTCCGTATGACCAGTTTGAATGCCACAGATCGTACAAGTGGGACCGAATATGTGTTCCTTGACCAGCGCGGGGCCCTTCATGGAACGCACCCAGCCCGCTATGCGAAACTCGCGCTTCAAACCTGCTTCGTCAAGCTCGATTGTTTTAAGCGCTTCTGCATCCTCATCACTGATGGGAGCAATCCTCGACGAAAAGCCATCGATAGTGATCACACCCTTTGGCGAAGTAATCGTCGCCAGCGCCTGCACCAAACGCCACGCCGGATTAGGCACGATCGCGCCCCACTTCGAATGAAGATCCGAACGGGCTCCGTGAGCTCGCAATTCAACGAACTGAATACCCTTGAACCCAAGGCTGATGACCGGCCGCTCCTTCGTATCTTTGTAACCCTCGTCCCAGATGCAGCCTTGCGCGGCCATCATTTCAGCGTTTTCTCCGGCAAAACGATATAGGCTCGGGCTTCCCAATCCATCTTCGCCCTCCACTAAAAATCGTAATGAGACAGGCAGCTTGCCAAATGTCTTTTGATAAGCTTCGACTGCAGCAAGTCGCGCCATGAGATCGCCTTTGCTGTTGGCCGCGCCACGAGCGTAAAGCTTCCCATCGATAATCGTTGCCGCAAACGGTCCAACTGACCACTCACTCAAATGGCCCACCGGCTGGACGTCGTAATGACCATAAACAATGTAGCTTTGCGAGCCGCTGCCACATTCGCCGTAGATGATGGGATATCCAGTGCCCACGCGAAACGAACGCGTGCCGATTCCGACGCGCTGCATCATTTGTTCTACGGTTTCCGCCATCGCGCGCATGCCTGTACCGCGGGCGGCTACGGAAGGCATGCGACAGAGAGCTTGCAAGCGTTCGGCGAAGCTACGCGCGTGCCGGTCAACATATCGATCGAAGCGAGCGAACGTCATAAGTCGGTCACGCCGAATGGTCCATTGAACGTTGGTTGAGAACTGACACCTGTTCCCGCATTGCGCGGCAGAAGTGCAGTTCTAAACTATCCAAACATCTGAAAACTGAGCGATCCCAAAAGGATGGCCCAAGCCAGGCTAATTTGCAGGTAAGGAAGGGCGGCTTGCCCCCGCCGGAGCGCCAAACGGCGCGACTGGTTACTTCAGCTTTCAGGTTACCCCCCACCAATCAAGTTCGACACCATTGCCACTAGAAACCATTTCACTTCTTTGAGATGTTCCATTGAGATAATACCCAACCAGTCGCGCCGTTGGCGCTCAGAGCGGGGGCAAGCCGCCCTTCCTTACCTGCAAATTATCTTGCCTTGAACCTGCAAATTAGCCTGGCTTGAAC
>JALYTI010000248.1 GCA_030854375.1 Acidobacteriota bacterium
TCGAATTCGTTCGGGTAGATCATTTGGCGTATTCGCCGAAGGCACCCGCGCGAAGCCCGGCGAGTTTCTCCCATTCAAAAAAGGCGCATTCTACATGGCCGCGGAAGCGGGCGTACCGATCGTGCCGGTGGCCATCAAGAACACGGATTATCTTATGGGAAAAGGAACAGGCGAAGCGAGAAGAGGAACTATCGAAATGGTTATGCTTCCGCCGGTCGCAACCGCCGGTTACTCGTCAGATGAAGACGTGCGGGAATTGGTGAACCGCGTCCATTCGATGATTGGCACAGAACTAGGAATTTAACGGTACGCGCCCTTAAGGTTTGTCCGGCTTCGCGGGCGCAGGTGGCTTCGCTTCTTTCTTCCGAGCGTCTGGATCGTCAATTTCTATCACTTTGACTTTTGCGCGAGCCGGTTCAAAGTCTGAATACCGAACCTTCATTCGGATATGCAGTGGCTCACCCTTGTCGAAGATCAACTCTTCGTCAGCGTACGAATAGGTCGGAAACCAATAACGGCCGTCGATCTGCTCACGGTAAGTTTCGACAGTCGGAAACTTGTTAGTCTTAGTCTCCGGAACCCCCTTGCCCCTGGTCTTAACAATCTGCAAGTCTTGATCGTCAACCCATACGCGACCCATGAAAAACCGTTGCTTTGTCTTCTTTGCGTCAGGCATCACTTTGGGAGAAACATCAAAAACGTAAAGACTCAGTTCATCGATCTTTTCCTTACCCACATATTTGAAATCGTACTGATCGATCTTTGACGGCTCCAAAGCGAAAGGTTGAACGCCGCCCAAATCGTCGAGATCTTCCTGCGTAACCGATGCGAACGAAGGCATGGGAAAAAAGCTAATCTTTTCGTAACGCGTTCCCTGGTCATCGAAGGTGAAATGAGAAACGCGATGATATTCACCGGTTACCTGACCACCCATACCCAGACTCTGAAGTATTGCGTCGCGCTTAAACGAGTATTCGTTGAGTGCGCGCCGAAACTGGCTTTCCTTCGCGGTGAACGCGGAAACGATCCGGCTGACTTCTGCTGGAGGAAGAGCATCTGATCCAGGGCCAGCTGCCTGCGCAAAAGCAGACGTTATACCCGCGAACAAGAGCAGGAAAAGCGCAACAAAGGAGTGCCGTGCTTTGGAGGGTGTTTTTACTAACATTCGTCGAATCTTAAATGATGGAATAGTTTAACCCAACCCGGGGTTGCCGACTCTTGTAAGACCGCCACCTCTGATGCTGCGAAGGAAATCGCTGTTGCCAGCACGCTTTTAACCCCCCAGAATAGGCGCCGCCCGGCGAAGGCCATTTTGTAGTTGCAAAGTTCCCTGCATCTGATGTAAGGTGCTCCGCGCAGAATTAGTTAGCCGCGTTTTCACCCGTTTGTCCCTGAACCTGCACACCGCCTGAGTCCTTGGGTTCGTTAATCAGGGGGTCCGGTTCGAAGTAAGAGTTGCGAATTAGCAGGGAACGGGTTAACGCAAAGAGTTTTGGAAGGTCCTCACGTCGGTAGCTGGCAACGTCCACAAATTCCTGTGAACCTCAAAGCGCAAGGGCGCTAGCGCAACGCAGAGCGGCCGCGTTGCTACATGGGATAGGACGTTAAGGTCAAGCTTTGGGAGGAGCCTGATCAGCAGCCTGTAAACCGATGATGTGCGCGGCGGCTTGCCGCTCCTTCTGGGCGGGGTGGCAATTACGCCGCCGCGCGCACCCCAGCATTCTCGGGAGACCTCCAAGCGTGGTGATGCATTTCTCCCGAATCAAAGTTGCGTATTGTAACACCACTCTTCAAAGATGCGGCGTTAATATTTTTCCAACGCACGCCCCGTCAGGCAGCAAACTCAATCACAGTGCGGTTGGGAATAATGCCCCGTTCAAACCCCTCCGTCAGAATGCGTCGAACAGCTTCCCGGCCACGCTCAGTGTAATCGAGCGTTAAATCGTTAACCCACATAGCCACGAAACGATCAGCGAGGGCCGGATCCATCTCGCGCGCAAACTGCATGGCGTATTCAAGAGCGTCTTGCCGGTTGGCAAGCGAATAGCGAATGCTTTCCCTAAGACAATCGGAGACTTTGTGTATGATCTCTGGACCTAACTCACGTTTGATAGCATTGCCGCCCATTGGTAAGGGTAAACCTGTGCGTTCGTGCCACCACTCTCCGAGATCTAATATTTTCCGTAGTCCTATTGACTCGTAAAAAAGTTGCCCCTCGTGGATTAACAGTCCTGCGTCGCACTGGCCGTTCTGGACCGCCTCGATTATTTTGTCGAACGGCACTACTTCATATTGAAAAGTCGGATTGAAGATCCGCAGTGCCAGGAACGCACTCGTTAGCGTTCCCGGTATGGCGATCTTGAGATTGGATATGTCTTCCGGATTGGCCGGCTTCCGCGATACGAGGATCGGCCCGTAGTTGTCTCCAATCGAAGCGCCATGAGGCAGCAACATGTATTTGTGGGCTATATAGGCGTACGCATGGAAACTGATTGCCGTGACGTCGTAAGTTCCCTGGAATGCCTCTTCGTTGAGAGTTTGTATGTCTTTGAGAACATGAGTAAACGTAAGACTGCCCGTGTCCAGCTTGTTTGTGGCCAGCCCATAAAACATAAAGGCGTCATCGGAATCAGGTGAATGAGCAACCGTAATTGTGCGCGTGTCAGTTAGTGTAGGCATAAAAGTATTTCAGCAGATTTGCGGCAAAAGTCGATCTCCAGCATTAGACGAGGCTGACATTGTTCTGCTCGTTGGGGGTCCGCTCGATGGGGTTATAGACCGTGTCCCGCTCGACCGCTTCAAAACCAGCGTCCTCGATCAGACTTACCAGTTCGCTTCGCGACATTTTGACTTCATTGTTTGATTCAATCGAATAACTTTCTGAGAGTTCGCCGCCCTCCGTGATTGTTCCGTCGATATCGTTTGCGCCGTAGTGTAACGCGACCTGCGCGAGACGTTTCCCCAGCATTACCCAGTACGCCTTCAGATGATCGAAATTATCGAGAATCAGACGCGACACCGCCATCGTCTTCAAAGAATCGACGCCGGAGGGGCCAGGCAAGTGGGCTAATTGCGTGTTTGGCGGATAAAACGCAAGAGGAATAAGGCATTGAAAGCCGTGCGACTCATCCTGCTGCAGGCGTAAGCGCAATAGGTGGTCAACGCGGTCTTCGATAGATTCAATATGTCCATACAGCATCGTGGCGTTTGTTTTAAGTCCCGCTGCGTGGACTTTGCCGGACAATTCAAGCCATCTATTGGCATCACACTTATGTGCGCAGATCATCGAACGTGTTGGCTCGCGAAAAATCTCTGCACCGCCCCCAGGACAGGAGTCCAGGCCTGCTTCGACCAGATTTGAGATTACGTCCTCATCATTCATCTTATAGAAATGCGCAAAGTGGTCCAACTCAACCATTGTGAAAGCCTTCAGGTGAAGCTGGGGGTAATGCTGTTTAAGCGCGGATAGTAAGTCGGTGAAATAACTGAAGGGCAGTTTTGTATTCAGACCACCAGTTATGTGAAGTTCTGTTGCTCCTTCTTTCACGGCTTCACCGGCAATACGCAGACTATCCTCGATATTGTGAGTGTAAGCATCAGGCTGACGCGGCGTGCGATAGAATCCGCAAAACTTGCAGTCCGCGTAGCACACATTTGTAGGGTTGAAATGCCGATTCACATTGAAGTAAGTGGTTCGACCGTGTTTTCTACGCCGAACGCTGTCAGCCAATTTGCCCAGTGCTGGTAAGTCGTCGGTTGCAAAGAGTGCAACACCATCCTCAAAAGACAGTCGCCCACCGCTTTCGACCTTATTTGCTACAGCCACCAATTTTGGGTCATCGGAAAAATTCATGAAAGTGTCCTTAGGAGCGCGGCTCCTCCAAACGTTACAAACAGAATTACACTCACAAAAGCGTTCGTGGTGAAAAATGCCGCATTAAGTCGGCTCAAGTCATCGGCTCGAACCAGACGGTGTTGGTAGATTAGTAAACCGGCAGTTGCGACGACTCCAATCAATGCGAAAACTCCAAGGTGCGTAAACCAGTATAGAGCAAGCAACGCGGCAAAAGCGCCCGCATGCAACAGCCGGGCGATGAATAAAGAACGTGCAATCCCAAAGCGTTTGGGAATCGAATAAAGTCCGGCCTTCAGATCGAAGTCGAAGTCCTGACAGGCATACAACACATCAAAGCCCGCCGTCCATAGAAGAACCACAAGCGAAAGCAAGAGCGGAACTGGGCTATCCAGCGTTCCGCGAACGGCTATCCAGGCTCCGGTAGGAGCGATTGAAAGGCACCACCCGAGCAACAGATGGGAAAGCAATGTCCAGCGTTTGGAAAAGGAATAGAACAACACGCTCGCCAGCGCAACCGGGGCGAGGATCAACGTCAGGCGGTTTAACATTGCCGCGGCTACGAAAAAAAGGATCGCTGAAATCGCTGTGAAGCCCCACGCAAAGCCCACTGATAAGAGACCGGCGGGAAGCGCGCGGGTGGAAGTGCGGGGGTTGAGCGCATCGTATTCTCGATCTGCTATGCGATTGAAAGCCATCGCGGTGGACCGCGCGCCGATCATAGCGACGGTAATCCAAACAATCTGTTTTAGCGAAGGCAATCCGTTGGCTGCAAGCACTGCCCCGAGAAACGCAAACGGCAGCGCGAAAAGCGTGTGCTCAATCTTGATCATCTCCAGGGT
>JALYTI010000015.1 GCA_030854375.1 Acidobacteriota bacterium
TGTAGCATAGGCGTTTTGCAGGGAAACAAGCAGGAAAACCAACAAAAGCAGCAATATTTGGGCTGAAAGCTTGGACCTCATGGCAACCTCCAGGCGAGAAAGGGATGAACCGCGGGAAAGACCTATGCCTTTGACACATAGAGGGGACGCTTGGTTGGATTATTTTCCGTCAAGGGAGACGGATGGCCGGCAATTTCTTGATTCTGAGTTCTTGCGTGCAGGGAGGCCAGATGCCGTTTGGCGTCATTTTGAAACCGTAAGAAGGTTTTGAACTATCAAAGGCTGCTCGACGAATATTTTGCTGTTGATAACTCAATCCCGAAACCCTGCAAGCGTGGCTGCTGGGCAAACAAAAAGAAATGTATGCGCAGCATTGGGGCTTGCCCTTCAATCCAGGGGCCATTGAAAGCTTATGAAATTTATTGACTAACACCCCAAAAAGGTATATTTCTGCGGCGTAAAACATTATCGAGCCTGTGCTTCTTCACACATCCTCAGGCAAGCCCGATGCTTAAAGAGCACAGCACATGGTGAATCGCCAGTAACTCCTTATCGTTATCAAGTTCCTCGCCTTATTCCGGCTTGAACGTACCAAAAGCAGTGTTTCAACGAACATCGATCCCGGGAATCTCTTGAAACTGGTAACAACGAGCGTAACGGCGGTTTGAGGTGGCTCTCAGCGCCCAATCGCGTTTGCTGGCGCACAAAATTACCAGGTCCCGGCCCGCTTACTCACCAAAAAAGGAGAACTGTATGAAGCACCCACATGCGCGGCGAATCGCAACCACCGTAAAGGCTCACTGCGCGATTCGTTACCTTGCTCTGTTCACAATCCTATTTGGTCTGGCCGCGGCAAGCTCATGGGAGATGCGCGTCAGCCACTCGCAAACCGCACAAGGTGAAATTGAAGGAAGGGCCTCACCCACTTTTAGACGCGTTTGTATCGGCGGTGGCAACGCCGGAAAATTGTGTAAGCAAAATACTGAGTGTCCGGGATCAACCTGCCGTGACCGAAATGTCTTCAACATCACTGTGGCGGTGATGTACAACGCCACCGCCGGCGACATTACCTCGATCCGAAATATGATCACCGCAATGTCGGCTGTGTTGCTCGATGTAACCGATGGCCAGGCGGAAATCGGAACAGCCACGATTCACAACAACGCGATGACCGGTAATCAAGCGGATTTGATGATCGAGCCGAGCACCAATGACACCTGGTGGTTTGCCAACACCGGAAACTTTCGCACCGGCGGGCAGATGCATGTGTCAATTAATTACATCACTGCTGCAGACACGGGCCAAAAGTTAGCCCATGAGTTCTCGCACCTGGTCTTCGATCCCCGCGATGAGTATGAAAGCCGCGCGGTGGGTTGTGGGGCCAACGCCCCCAATGAGCATTGCCCTGTTACCGCTGCTAATGACGGTACTTGCTTAATGGATAGTAACGGCTCTGAATTTTGTTGGGGCCAGGCAAACTCTGGAAATTTAACTGACTTGTCTGGTGGCAATCACGACCCGACGGATGTCACTGAGCAGTCACGCTGTCGCAGTAATCGTTCGTGTTGGGACCAACTGGTGTGGTCATGGCCCACTGTTTTTATGAAGCCGGCCGGAGCACCCGATCCTGGCTCCAATGGTGAAGTGCCAGATCCAGTGAATTTCGTAATCACCAATAACAACGTTCGTGTTGTGCTGGTGCTGGATGAATCCGGCAGTATGAGTCTGGAATCGCCAACTCGCATGGCCAGACTCAAAGTGGCGGCGGGCGATTTTATTGCTACCGCACAAAACGGCGTCGAACTCGGCTTGCGCTCATTCGCTACCGATGCCGAAACAGCCAGCGGGCGAGCGAGCGTAACGATTGCGGCACTGGGCAACAACCGCGCTTCATGGACCAATGCAGTTAACGGATTAAACCCGAGCACCCGTACGAACATCGGCGCCGGACTGCAAAAGGCGAAAGACATGATCATCAATGCTGGAGGTGTAACAGCAAACACTTATATCGTATTGATGACCGATGGTTTGAATAACGAGCCGGCGCCAGATGCAAATGCTGTTGCCGATCTCCAGGCAAAGGTCAACGATTTGATGGCGAACAACATTCCCGTTTTCGTGACCTGTACTGGAGGCGACCTGGGTCTGCAGTCGCAGTGCGCTGAAATCGCGGCGGGAACCGGAGGCTTCAATTCAGATTCCGCAGACGCGGCGCGCCTGCCGCAAAACTTCGTCGACTTCCAGGAACGCATTACTGGTCATCAAGGCGTTAAGTCGGTTGAGGGGATGCTTAGCAAGATTAACTCGAACGGGCCGCCCACGTTCTTCGTCGATGAAGGTTCGGAATCGGCCAGCTTCAGTTTGCTCTGGGATAACTCCGCTGCAAACGCGCGCGGTGTCGTCATCGATCCGGGCGGCACTAGTCATCAACTGCAACCGGTGCCGCAAGGCCTTTATGCGCGCATCAGTAATCCTAAACCCGGTGACTGGCGAATCCAGGTCGATCCCAGTGGTTCAGATAGCCGCTTCACCGCAAAAGCTTACGTGTTGAATCGTGTCAACAGTTTAGTCGTTTCCACCCGCTGGCCTACGCGGAGGCCCGGCGAAGAGATGTATATATTCGCCTTTCCTAGAAGCAAAGGTGGCGCTATCACCCAAGCCCGGAACGAAGCTAACGGCCAAGGTAAGCAGACCGGACGGCACTACCGATACCCTCGATTTGTTTGACAACGGTCGCGACGCTCCTGAACACGGCGATGACATTCCTGGCGACGGCATCTACACCGGCGTCTACAAGAATACCAACTTGAAGGGCGCCTACGGGTTCCAAGTCAACGGAGAATTTGAAAAATGGCATTTGGGAAGTGATGCGCATCAACGCGACGAGAAAATTGAAAGCCCTAAGTTTCTCCGCGAAGTGCGTGTATCAGCAGGAATCGGAGACCCGGGCGACCGTCCCAAGGAGCCCGAAGACACGCATGGGAATCAACCACCGCGCGGCTGGTGCAGGCTCTGTTGCTGGCTGGCCGGCATCTTTTTCACCCTGTTCCTGATTGCGCTTTTCCTGCTGTGGCGCTGCTGGCGCAGAAAACGCGGTTAGAACTCAAACCGCGGTCTTATGTTTTTAAGAGCCAATACGAATAAGACATCAGAACCAAATTGAAAAGGAGCGGGGATAAAGCCGCCTTTCGGACCCCCAATACTATTCATTGTCTTGGATTAATGTGCTGGAAAAGCTTTCAAGCGAGCTCGTACGCTGAAGCATGATCAGCGCTGGGTCGGGGAAGGCGGGTTCACCCTCGCTCTTAATATTGATTTGGCAGCGGGCGGTTGGTCCAGCTACTCATAACGCAACGCTTCAATTGGATTTAAGCGCGCCGCTTTCCAGGCCGGCCATAATCCAAACGTGAGTCCCAAACCCACTGAGACCACAAAACCAACCACCGGCGCCCACAGCGGAATGTACGTCGGCATAATCATTTGAATGAGCAGGGCTATCACGCAGCCGGCGATAATTCCCAGTAGACCACCCACCCCGGTAAGAGTTGCCGCCTCGATCAGAAACTGAACAATGATGTCGCGTCGTCGTGCACCCATAGCTTTTCTTACGCCAATCTCGCGCGTTCGCTCAGTCACCGAGACCAGCATGATGTTCATGACGCCAATACCGCCGATCAAGAGACCCACGCTCGAGATCGCCACCATCAAAGCAAATACGCCTCCGGTGATCGCGCCAAACTGCGAGAGAATTTGATCAGAGGTTGAAACTCCAAAATTGTCTGCGGCGCCGAAAGCCACTTTTCTTCGCCGACGCAAGAGTTCGCGAACCTCCTCCACAGCTTCCTTCATCAGGCCCGGACGTGCCTGGGCCATCACAAAATTGTCGTTCACCTCGGGATACAGCTTTCTTAAAGTCAGGTAAGGCATATAGACAGCTTTGTTTTCGTTGTTTGGATCTTCCGCGCCTACAAGGAAAACATCGCGTTCTGCCAGCACCCCCACGACCTCGTAAGTTCTTCCGTTAATCGTCACCTGTCGGTCGATTGCATTACTGAACGGAAAGAGCGTGTTGGCGACGTCGCGACCGATGACGAGGACGTCGGCATGTCGCGCATTTTCTTCGTCGGTGAAGTAGCGGCCTTCGGCGATGTTGGTCACACCCATCTTGAAATACGATGGCGAAGCACCCTGCACTGCCGCGTTAGTCATCTCGATATCGCGATAGCGTACGTTGACGCGCTGGGTGAATGGCCCACCGAAGAAGTCGACGGGTGACATGAACGCTGCCGCGTAAACGACTGAGGGACATTCGGTCTCGATCGCCAGGGTGTCTTCGTAGCTCAGAGGCTTGCGTGTCCGCTCTTCCTGGGTTGGATTGAAGTTGAAGCCCGGGTCGAACCTGTAGATGTAAATTGAATTTGTGCCAAACGATTCTATCTCTTTCGAAACACGCGCATCGATTCCCGAGACAAACGCGGCGATAACGATTACGGTCATCGTGCCAATGACTACCCCGAGAATCGTCAGAAGCGAACGAAGTTTGTGCTGCCAGAGCGTGTCCAGCCCCATGCGCAAATTTTCGAGAATATTGCTGCGAAAAAAATTCATTTAATTATTCCGCTCGCAAGGCTTCAATCGGATCAAGACGTGCTGCGCGCCACGCGGGGTATACGCCCGAGATCAAGCCAACGCTCGCAGAAACCGCCAGGGCAATGGTAACTGCGAACAAAGGCAAAACCGTCGGTACAGGTGTCAGCATCGCAACCAACTTTGCCAACCCGTAGGCGATTGAAATTCCTATCGCTCCGCCAAAAAGCGAGAGCATAGTTGACTCTGCGAGAAACTGCTTGAGGATATCAGCGCGTCGCGCGCCGATGCTTTTGCGGATTCCGATCTCCTTCGTTCGCTCGGTAACAGAAACCAGCATGATGTTCATAATGACAATACCGCCGACCACCAGCGATATCGAAGTTATACCAATAGCGGCGATTTGAATCGTGCCAAAAATTTTGTCGCGCAGTTCATTGATTGCGCTGGGCGTGATAATCCCGAAGTTGTCCTTCTCGTTCGGAGTAAGTTTACGACGCGTTCGCATTACGACGCGGGCTTCCTCAACGGCGTCCTGATAGGTTGCGGGGCTTGTTGAGGTCACACTTAGGCCGATGGATCGGCGCGACCCGTAAATCGCCAGGAAAGTAGAGAGGGGCATGGAAACATACATGTCCTGCGGTTGTCCGAAGACCGAGCCCTTGGCTTTGCCGACCCCTACGACTACGAACGCCCGGCCATCGATGCGAATCGTTTGGCCCAACGGGTCCGCAGTGGGAAACAGTTTATCTGCCACATCGGCTCCGATAAAGGTGACGTTGCGGCGCCCGTCCTCCTCAGACTTGTTGAAATAGCGGCCTTCGCCCGCTTCGATGCGTTCGATGTCGGCAATGTTCGGCGTGGTAGCACTGATGTGTACCCGAAAGAGGTTTATGGCGCCGAACTTTACGTCCCCGCCAATATCCTCCTTAGCACCGACCTCCTGGATGGATCCTCCGCGCGCCGCAATGGCCGCAGCGTCTTCCAGGGTTACGTCCTTGTTACGCCTCCGGGCAGCATTCAGTGCTTCGACGCTGGAGAAATCATCAATTGAAAATTTTTGCACGGCGAAAGCGTTGGTGCCGATGTTTGCAATCTTCTCATCTACATAAGCATTAAACCCTTCTATCAGCGACACGACTACGATAACTGTCGCCACGCCAAAAATGACGCCCAGCAAGGTAAGAAACGATCTTAGCTTATGGCTGAGTATCGATGATAAAGCCAGTTTGAGAGCTTCCAGAAAGGGCATTTACAGAACCTAACAATTACTATGATCTCCTGGTAATTACGAACAAGTTAGAAGGAGGTTTCAGTAACAGCGCAGAATTGGGTTCAACGCGAACGCCCTTTGCCCTGGCTTTTGGTATTTGTCCTGGCTGCTGTTAATCCAGCTCTTATGTTCTTCGGCAACTTCTCGAGGATTAGTTGGTAGGCGTTTTTTAGCAATTCCTTCAGCTCAGGTTCAGGCAAAACGTCGAAGCGCTCGAGCGCCACCCAGTGATAACGGGCAACGTACGGTGCGGGCACGATTCCATCTCTTTCGGTCAACTCAGCAAACATTTCGGGTGTGCATTTGAAAGACATGCGGTGGTCCGAGGCAGGGTCAAGAGCTGCGACCGCAAACATCTTTTTTCCGATACGAAAAAGCAGATCGGTTTTCCACTGCACGTCCTCGGTGACATGTGGAAGCGACAGGCAGAATTTGCGAACCGATTCGATGTCCATGTTTTCGTTTGCCAGCGAAAGGAAATCGTGAGCCAATCAGTCGGTATATCAACGCTAAGAACCGCGAGAGAACCGCAAAGATTACGTGAAGATAGTTTCTTGGTATTTTGCAGCTAGTAGATGCTGACCTCAGCCCGATGCGTCGGCACGTCCATTCGTTTGCGTGGACTTCAGCGTTTCAGACTCTTCGTCCCATCGCCACAAATTGTTTTGGTTTTGGAGATGCACGCCTCCCAACCAGAGATTGATTCCGTTCAGCGTCACGAAGTCAGCTTCGCCCCTCAGCACCGACTTTCCCGCTTCAGTTAATTCAAACCTGGTTGTTCTAGCCTTTTCAAGTGTTAGCCCGGAGTTATTAGTAACGTCGCCATTTGAGCCCTCGCTATTCATGCTTCTTAGTAAGGGTTGTTTGGCTGCCGTCATTCGTCGTAACGCGTTCCAAAACTGGGCGTCGCCCAGTCCATACACGGGTTCCGCCTCACCAAAGACGGGAAACACGTCAATGAAGTTTTTCGACCCGCCATGGATGAGGGCAAGGCCAGTGTTTTCAATAGCGCCCAAACCATTCTTCGTGGAAGGAAACCTTCTCAGGTGGGCCCGCAACGCCGGCTCTAGAAACGGCACGAACGAGGAATCGGTTTGCAAGAGCTTTTCGATATTAGTGGGATCCGGTGAGACATACGCTTCCCACGCCGATGCGGCCATTTTTAACTGGAGTGCCGAAACTTCGGTCCTCCGCGGAAACAGAGATGCGAGTTGCTCGCCGTTCAGCTCACCTAAGCCCCGAAAGTTTTGTTTGTCTGGGAACTGGTCAATGCAGATTAGACTCAGCCTGGTCCTTCCCAGGTCGCGCTGCGAAAACCAATTGAGAAGATAAAGCAGATTTAGCTGGCAGAAGAGATCGTACTCAAACCAGAGCACAACCTCGTCGTGCTCGTGAAACGATGCGAGCGTTTTATCCTGGTCTAATAACGCTTGTTCGCATTGCTTTAGATCGAGGCCGTATGACTGAGACAGATGTTGCGCTCTGACTTTTCGCCACTCCGCACCTTCAAGGCCGGCGGGAGTCGGGCCTTCAATCAATTCCTCGCGCCACGCGAAGTGCTCACCTTGAACCGAGGATTGTTTCCCGGTGTTTGCGGAACAATCTCCGTTGTGGATGTGAAGCATAGTCTAAACTCTTAATCCCGATATGAGTTGCCAGAATCTTATGGAATGCGTGCTCGGCCTCTATGAGGTTTTGAGTCCTCCCTGCAAAACCGGGCCGTCGCGATTTCGTAAGCGCACAAACCTGTCACTTTTTCATCAATTCCAGCACTGCTGAAGTCATAGCTTTGACTCCCGTCCGCAGCGTTGGTTCAGGCAGGGGCGCAAACAAAGCTGAATGTAGCGAGGGCAGTGGTATTCCTGTCTGCCTGCTTTCCTTTACCTTTGCTGGATCGACCGCGCCCAGCCAGAAATCCGTCGCAGGAATTGTCTGATCGAGACTCAAGTAGCCAAAGTCCTCACTGACCATCGAGGGCGGCACCTTCACAACATTTTCCTGGCCTAACACTTTTACAAAAACCGTCGCCAGTCGCTCTGTTAACTGCGGGTCATTAAATGTGGCTGCTGTGAATTGTGTATCACTGACTGTGATAATCGGCGCCCGTTCGTTTGGAATGCCGGCAGCCATGGCAATTCCCTTTGTGATGCGCTCAATCGACGCGAGAATTCTTTTTCTAACTTCCTCCTTGTAGGCGCGCACGGTCAACTGCAAACTGACCTCGTCTGGAATGATATTGTGTTTGCTGCCTCCGTGAATCGAGCCTACCGTGACAACAGCTGGATCGAGCGGCGAGTTTTCTCGACTCACAATGGTTTGCAATGCGATCACGACCTGTGCGGCGATGACAATCGGATCTTTAGTTGCTTCCGGTCTCGCGCCGTGCCCGCCGATACCGAAAATCTTGATGTCTACTGAATTGGAACTGGCCAGCGCATAACCCGGAGTGTAGCCAACCTTTCCAGCCTCGAGTTCGGCGTTGTCATGAAGCGCGATCGCGTAATCGGGTTTGGGAAACCTATCGTAAAGACCATCCCGCAACATCGCTCTCGCGCCGTCGATCGTTTCTTCTGCGGGCTGGCCGATTACCACCAACGTCCCACGCCACTGGTTCTTCAATTCTGAAAGCAATTTCGCGGTGCCCAGCATGTTCGTTATGTGAATGTCGTGCCCGCAAGCATGCATTACACTTACATCCTGGCCGGCGTCATTCTTTGTTTTGACCCGGCTCGCATAAGGCAGGCCTGTCTTCTCGTCAACAGGAAGAGCGTCAAGTTCGGTTCTTATAAGAACAGTTGGGCCATCGCCATTCTTCATTACGGCAACCACACCATATCCGGTCCAGTCAGCCTTTTCATACCTTCCGATCCGTTCGGTGACCGTGTAGCCAAAGCTCCGCAATTGGCTTGCGAAAAACACGGATGTCTTTTCTTCACGATGAGACAGTTCCGGCGCGGCGTGCAACGTCTTATAGGTAGTAACAAGCGATGCAATATCGCGATCAACCATCGCCTCGAGCGACTGCTGGGGGTGCACGACGGCGGCCAGCGCAGTCGAAAGAATTAGTAGCAAGATTACATTTCGCATGTCCTATTCATCCTGTGTTCTAGTAGGTTGACCATAATGAAAAAGTAAACCGACCCAACATCCAATCGGAGTGCAACGCCGGTGGCAATAAACAGAGAGCCCGCCACGTAAATGAAGCGAACCCGACAAAGTGTTAATAGCACAATTCTCAGGCGCGCAAAGCGGTTCCAGATTCTATCTTAGAATTTCAGGATAAGCATTCGCGATTCGGACAGATCTCTATGTGCGTAGCGAGGCCGCTACCGTATTTTAAGTCGAGACCTGCCGGATTCGCTGTATCGCTATAGGCTGCGGCCGTTTGTGGTGACCCGTCGAAAAAAATGCAGAGGGTGTTCCGAAAACAGTTTAACGCCGCCGTGAATTAACGCGACGGGGAATTTAATAGAAACTTGTAAATGATGACGGTTGATTCGTAGGGCAGGAAGACGTGAGTATTTTTTTGTAAGAAAGCGGATGCCGCAAGGGCGACTACGAAAAAATGTACCAGATAACTATTGCGCTCGATGCCCTCGCTTAGTCAGGCGCATCACTATGGGCAACCGGCTTGCTGGTAGTCCAGACGTCTGACTACGCAATCGGGGAGAGCGCGGGACGACCGGCGCTTAACTTTCAAATTGTGGAAGGTCAGGTCGGCTAAGGAAGATGGAGTCGTAAATACCTCGCACCTTGAAATTGCACATCCGGAAGAACGTGTGTGAACGCTCGTGCTCTTCGTTTACCAACACGCAGACTGATTTGGTGCGTGAGAGCAGATCCTGGCAGAGTTGCCTCAAGCATTTCCTGCCAATACCTTTACCCCGTTCCGCCGGGCTCACCCAGACACCCTCAAGGTAAATCACGTCAGGTGTGTCAGCCTGTATGTCCACCTTGAATATGATTCGCCCGTCAGTTTCTAACACCCATACGCGACCCATCTCTATCCGGCGTGCGCATCTCGCGCGAAAGCCTTCGGGGTCAACCTCCAGCGGATTGATGCCGCTTTCACATTCAGCCATTGCGGCTTGCACCGGTGCAATTTGATCAAGATCGTCTAGAGTTGCTCGCCGCAGTCCATCAATCTCTTCGCGCACCTGCATGGCCTGGCGCAACTCAAACAACAGTTCTCGACAGGCGCGCCGCATCTCTTGACCCTCATCAGCATAGTAGTTCCAAAACTCTTCGACCTTGTCCTTTTCTCCGAGAATCATGTGTGTGCGCAGGAAGCCTTGTGCGATGAAACTGAACTCCTGCATAGCGCGTGAAGTGCGAGCTTCAATAAGGGTGGCGTGTCCTATCAACGCGACCCCTTCCAGCCGGCCATCTGAATTGCGACAGCCATAGAAGGTACCTCGGTTGAGAGGGCTCACCAATCCGTTGTCGCGGATGAATCCGGCGATGCATACCGTATGCACAGGGCGTTCTGCCAAGAACGCAAGAACTTCGTTGCGTTCCTCCTCCGTCAGTTCGAAAACACTGACGGTAACATTGGCCTGCGGCAGGTAGGGTGTCTCTGCCATAACCGTGGTCATCAGCCCATTGATTGAGGGGGAATTGTCAATCTGTCTCATGTTTAGCTCCGTGGTCATTATGAGTTGATTCTTGGTGGTTATCTCGTGGGTATACATTGGAGAACCTCAGTTACCTAAGTAATCAACTCCGCAGTCCACTTCTAATTCCATCGAAGCCGTGTTATCGCCACCAAAGGCCGCAGATTGCGCTTGTAAGTAGGCGTCACCAAGCAAGGTGCCATCGCCGAGCAAGACGCCGTCCACGGGCAACACACCGTCGCCCAGCAACGTGCCGTCACCCAGCAACACACCGTCGGCTAGTAAGACGCTATTACTACAGAATAGCGTGCCATCGCCCAGGAGGACGCCATCACTGGTCTTAATATCGTCGCCGAGCAAGACACCATCGCCGAGTAAGACTCCGTCGGCGGGTGGCAATCCAGTATCGCCCAGGAGCACACCATCCCCCAAGAGGACACCGTCGGCATAAACCTTTTGATACTGCGTAATCAGGTTAATGCCTTTTGCAAAGCTGTGATTCAGAATGATCCCTTGCGACCAAGTGAATGTCTGTCCCGCAATCGTCGTGTTTGGGACAGGGGGCGTTGCCGTGGTAAGTAGCGGCGCGCCAAGAAGGGTAGTGGACAGCAAATCCGTGCGCATCAGCTTTGCCAATCGCACCGCGCCTTCCACATTGATTTCTCCTGCACCTTCCTCGAACGTGTTGAAGCCTTGAAGCTGCTGGGCCGTGTACATTAAGAGCATTTTCACCATATTCGGCGTCAGTTGCGGATTGGCTTGCAGCAAGAGAGCTGCTGTCCCAGCCGCTACCGGGGTCGCCATCGATGTGCCATTCAGGTACATCTGCCGACGGTTTGCATGCTCACTAACTGCGGCGTCCAACTCCGGGTGTTGCGTGACGAGAAGATTGTTTTCCGCCTCGGCGAAAACAAGCTTATTGCCGGGAGCTACTAGGTCAGGCTTTACAAGATTGTCGTAATGCTTCACGCCATTGGCATCGGTCCAATAACCGCGGGTCGGACCTCGCGAGCTGTAGGTTGCCATCACATCGTCTGCGCGCCCATTCGTGCCCAAAGTGTTTGCCGCGCCAACGGTGATCGCCGAAGGCTCGATGCCGGGCGAGTGTATCTGGCCGTACAATTTCTGACCCGCGCTATTCTTACCATTGTTACCGGCCGCGGCGACGACGACGACGCCAGCATCAACCAGACTTCGGACAGCACGACACACTGGGTCATTCTTGTATGAATCAACCGCGTGCAGTCCGAGACTCATATTGACGACCCTAATGTTGTAGGTCGTGCGATTCGTCATGATCCAGTCGAGCGCGCTGAGCAACCCTGAGACAGAACCCGCCCCAGTTCCGTTCAGTACCCGAAGGTTAATTATATTGGCGTTGGGGGCAATCCCGATGTATTTGCCGTTGGAGATGCGGCCGTTGCCAGCAGCTGTTGCAGCCACGTGAGTACCATGACCGTATGGGTCATCCGTGCGATTTTCGCCCGTGAAGTCTTTGCTGAAGACAACTCGAAGGGTATGGCTAGTGCCCTGGAATGATTTGTGATTCGTATCAATGCCGGAATCCAGGATAGCGATGCCTACGCCCGAACCGTCGAGCGTATAACTCGTTGTGGCACCAAGAAGGGAGGTCCTGGTTTGTTGGCGAACAGAATCCGCACCAGTAGTGGCCGAGACGTGACCGAATGACCGCACTTCTTTATTGACCGAGAGGTAATGAATTTCCTTGCGTGCCGCCAGTTCCTCAAGAGCTTTGACTGGAACTTCTGCCTTGACGGCGCCGAGTTTCGCCATGCGGGCGTCGACTTCAACGCCGTAATGCTTAAATAGATCGTTGAGTTGCCCGCTTTTCACATCGTCAACCTGCAGAATGACACCCACGCGCTTAGTGCTGGAGC
>JALYTI010000249.1 GCA_030854375.1 Acidobacteriota bacterium
AAAGGAAAAAGGCCCCGATTAATCGGGGCCTTTTATTAGCCGCCGGCCACATAGGGTTGCGGCGCTGCAACCTCAGGCTACCTGGGTAATAGGTGGCATTGGTTTGGCAAGAAGCCCCCAAACTGGAAGTTCGAGCTGACAACTACTGGCTGGTCGGAAGTGACTCTGACAGTAACTGCTACGTCAGTAAATACAGTTCCACTTTGTCCCGGCGTTACCCATTCGACGTCTCTCGTGCGTGCTGGCAGGAGCGTTACAGTGGTTGCGCCGGATTCACCTGGATAGGTTCTGGTGGGACTCGATCCAGGAATGTTCCTGCCGAAGAGATTGGTTCCATCGTAGTCCAGAATATTCACGGCGATATTGGCCGTAACCCCGCTGCCGTTGAAAACGTAAAGATCAGACCTGGGGCTACCAGCGCCATTAGGAAAATAAGCGGGTGAGCAGATCCAAATATAGGGCGGTCCGCTGGCGGAGGCTGGGCCGGCGGGACCTGCCGGACCCGCTGGTCCTTCCAGACCTGTTCCACCGGTTAGTCCTTGCGCACCTGTCGCACCTGTCGCGCCTGTTGCGCCAGTCGCACCCGTTGCGCCAGTTGGACCTTGTACGCCTTGTGGGCCAGCCGGCCCTTGTGGTCCAACAGCGCCAATAGTCACATCAAACGTAGTAATCAGTTTTCCTTCTTCATCATCGTCGTCGCCATGGGCTCCTGGCCGCGAGACTGTCAGCAGATAAGTGCCTGGACTGAGACCCGCGGGCAGCGCAGCGACGATCTGTGTCGACGTCCTGGTGATGATAGGTAGCGAGGCGCCGTTGATCACAACCACGGCGTTGGTTCCGAAATTTCCTCCGTTGATTGTGATCCGGTTAGTTGTGGTATCCACTTGAGCGCTCGTGATGAACAACGTGGCCGGCTTTTTCGAGGCGGCCTCACTGCCGATCACAAAGAACGCAGAGACTAGAAATAGAACAACAAAAGTCGAACCGAGCAATTTATAAATCATCTTGGACTCCTTTGACATTGGGGTGAAAGCAAGCTTGCCTCTCCACTTACGGAAGGGTATGCAAAGCCAGCGAGCAGCGTCGTACGTGAGCAAGGTTGCTGATGCACTAAGTAAGATCGGGTAGTGCCCTAATTTGTAACGCAAACTGTTAGTTTGCGATGATTGAATGGCATTCAACGCGCCCGCAAACTAACAGTTTGCGTGACAAGAACCAAACTCGGGCACTACCTAAGATCGCTATTCTTGTATCTGAAAAAGCTGATAAGGGATAATGTTCAAGATCCGTTCTTGTTTTTCAGAAATTGATTTGTCCTGGATTCTTAGGAGGGAAGAAACACCTATTCAATTGGAGGTGGGTATTCCCGGAATTTCAAAAGGATACAGCCCTCTTGGAGCAGGTACTCTAAGCCTGAGCTGAAGCCTTGTCAATTACTCTGTAATACACTTACTGGTGCAGTTGCTTGTGATCATCTCATTAGCACCGTGGCTTTAGCCCGGTGAATTGAATTAGCCGTTAGGACCGTAAACCGTTTAAAACGGTTTCCCATCCGCACTCATAACTCATGTCACCGGGCTGAAGCCACGGTGCTAATGAGAAGGCTTTCAGAATCGAACTGAACCAGTGCCGTAATACACCTATGCGGGTTATTTGAAGCAACGTAAGAAACAAAACGGTTCTCTTCGGGCTCCGTGCTCATTGCGAAAGATGGCGCACACGCGAGTAGACTCTTTGCTCTAAGTAGACCAGAGGAATATTGCATGGCTGTCGTTCCACGGGCCCCCGGGCCCAAAGGTCATTTCCTTTTAGGAAACTTGCCCGATTTTGGCCGTGACATGCTCGGCTTCTTTTCAGAGTGTGCCCGAGAATACGGCGACGTGGTCTCACTCCGCCTCGGGCGCTTTCCCGCATACCTGCTTAACCACCCCAGCCACTTTGAATATGTGCTTATCACTAACCACCGAAATTTTATTAAGCACTCTTTCTTCTGGCGCCATCTGACCACACTGATTGGCGAAAGCCTACTAACAAGCGAGGGGGATTCGTGGCTTCGCCGGAGAAAGTTGGCGGCGCCGGCCTTTCACGGAAGACGCATTGCAAATTACGGCCGGGTGATGGTGGATTACACCGAACGGATGCTGGGCGGGTGGCGCGATGGTGAAGTCCGCGACATCCATCAGGAGATGATGCATCTGACGATGGGAATCGTGACCAAGACTCTGTTCGATATTGAGATGACCGGCAAACTCGCAGAGGGGGTCAGCGCCGCGTTTGACATGGCGAACAAAGAAATCGGCGCTCGTTTCCGCCGGCCCTTCAAAATTCCGGAGAGCATTCCCATTCCAGGCAACTTGCGTTACCGAAAGGCCGTCCGCCGGCTTAATGAACTGGTTTACGGCATCATTAAAGAACGGCGGCGCGATGAGGACGACCGTGGCGACTTGCTCTCGATGTTGCTGGCCGCTCGTGACGAAGACGGCAGCGCGATGTCAGATGAGCAGCTGCGAGACGAAGTGATCACGCTTTTTGTTGCCGGACACGAAACGACGGCGCTCGTTCTTTCGTGGACCTGGTATCTGCTCTCGCAGCACCCTGAAAAGGAAGCGAAGCTGTTCGCCGAATTAGTCAGTGTGCTCGGCGGCGAGCTGCCCTCGGTGGAGGACATGCCGCGGTTGTTATATACGGAAATGATCGTAAATGAATCAATGCGACTGTATCCGCCTGCTTACGCATTTGGGCGAGAGGCAGTCGCTGACTGCGAGATAGGCGGATATCATGTTGCCCGCGGCACGACGCTCTTTCTTAGCCCTTGGGTGATGCATCGTGACGAAAGATATTACGACAGTGCGGAGAAATTTGAGCCGGAGCGGTGGGAAAACGATTTGACCAAACGTCTACCACGGTTGGCCTACTTACCATTCGGCGGTGGACCGCGAATTTGTATCGGCAATTCATTCGCAATGATGGAAGCAACTTTGCTGGTCGCCACCATTGCGCAGAAGTTTAAATTGACGCTCACTCAGAACCAGCCAGTGATTCCCTTCCCTTCGATTACATTACGACCGCGTTCGGGGATACCAATGATTATTTCGAAACGATAATATTGATACCTAGTCGCGAAATGTTAAAGAGAGGCCACTTTTTGGAGTGCTGCGACTTGTCGCAGCTTTTCAACATTGAATGCCTCTTTAACCAAAAGCGGTGCCGAGCCGCCGCACTCCAAAGAGAGGCCGCTTAACAACCAAGGTTGAAGCCAAGCAACGCTATGCCGGTTGATGTTTTCACCGAAATCACCATTGCACGGCCGCGTGAACTGGTCGCGGACTACGCGGCGAATCCAGACAACGCTCCCAGCTGGTATGTCAATATCAAATCAGTCCGCTGGAAGTCTCCACCGCCCTTGCGCGTTGGTTCCAGGATTGCTTTCATTGCCCACTTCCTTGGCAAGCGCATGGAGTACACGTATGAAATAGCTGAGTACATTCCTCGCGAACGCCTTGTCATGCGCACTACCGAGGGACCGTTCCCCATGGAAACAACTTACACATGGGAGGCCGCAGCTCAGAATTGCACGCGTATGACTCTACGCAATCGCGGTAATCCATCGGGCTTTTCACGCTTGGTTGCTCCGCTGATGGCAACGGCAATGCGCCGGGCAAACCGAAAGGACCTCGCGCGCTTGAAAGGGTTGCTGAGAAACAGCCAGCCGCGTAGTACTAAAATTTCTTAGCAACGCCTTCGCAGATAGATCGGCTCGCTAAAAACGGAGATCCAACAACAGTCTCCAGGGGGCGCCGTTGAGAAGAGCGAAGTAGATCGGGCTCGCTGTGACTTACAGCCGGAGGCGACCATTATTCGCGAACTGGCCGGGGTCGAGCATCGTATCCTTACCGAGGTGGTTTAATGTTTTGTCAAAAATGCGGTCAGGAACAAACTTCTGAAGCGGCCAGCTTCTGTTCTCGATGCGGATTCAGGTTGAACACTGTCGAAGACGGACTAACTAAACGCTTATTTACAATGGCGATGTATCTTGCCTTAACAATATTTGCGCTGGCCGGATGGGCCTCGATAACCTCGGGCCCCGGCTATATGCAGGTGAGAGTCATCGTCACAGTCATTGCAGCAATGACCTTCTATTTGCTTTTCTCAGGTGACCTCAGACGCATTGTGAAGAAGATGTTCTCGAAAGACACTGATCAGATAAAGCAAGTTGCACCCACCACTCATCAATCCGCGTTGTCTCCGCAGAGTGGACCAGTGCCGGCTCTTGGCGTGCATCTAGTAAATACTTCAGAGATCGTGGCGCCACCGAGCGTTACCGAGCGGACCACTAGCTTGCTCAAGAACAACAAATCCTGATCGTCCAGCGTCACCAGTAGGGTCCAGGACGCAGCGAGCCTAACGACTCCGCCGTGAGACAACATTGACAGCTTAATCGGCGAAGTTAGAACAGACCTCACGGATGGCGAGCGTGTTGATTCTTTGTTATGTTGATGCGGAATAGGTTTAGCTCCAGCGTAGAGGTGGCAATACTATTATGTGTCGAAACATTAAGACTCTCCACAACTTCAAACCGCCGGCGACGGACGAAGAAATTCGCGCGTCCTCGCTGCAATTCGTGCGCAAACTCAGCGGCTTCACCAAGCCCTCCAAGGCAAATGAACTCGCTTTCAAC
>JALYTI010000016.1 GCA_030854375.1 Acidobacteriota bacterium
GTCCTTTCGCTGCATGTTTTCTATCAGCGCAATCTCGGCGACGCTTCCCGCGTCAATGTCCATCTCCACGCACGGCACTTCCTCGAGGCCGGCCGCGCGCGCAGCCCTGAAGCGCCGCTCCCCGGCAATAATCATCCAACGACCGGTGGAGCGCGAGGGCTTAACAAGTAACGGCTCCAAGACGCCCTTCTCGGCGATGGAAGCTGTGAGTTCCGTCAAGTCTCCGAAATCCACACGAGGCTGTTCCGGGTTGGGGTCGATCTTGTCCAGGGCAATCATACGTCCCACCGCGGCGGGTTGATGCTGCGACAACTCTTCCACGTAGTGGGCGTCATGACGCATTTGAAGTCCCGTCGGCAGTCCCCTTTTAGACACGGCTCATTACCTCATCACATAGATTTGCATATTCGGTTGCGCCCGATGAGTTTGGAGCAAAGCTAAAGATCGATTCCTTGTAAGCGGGCGATTCTTCGAGTCTAACGCTCTTGGTGATTACTGTATCAAATAGTTTTGGACCAAAAACTTTCTTAATCTGATCGTGGACTTCGCGAGCCAATGTGGTTCGTTTGTCGTGAAGCGTCACAAGCACGCCTAACAACTCCAGATTAGGGTTGGGACGCGCCTTCACCTTCTCAATTGTTTCGAGCAGATCATCCGTTCCTTCCAAAGCAAAATAGGATGATTGAATAGGAACCAGCACATGCGACGCGGCCACCAGCGCGTTTACCGTGATCAAACCGAGCGTTGGTGGCGTGTCAATAACTATGACTTCATACTGCTCGCGGAAAGGTCCTATTCGGTCCTTCAATCGAAACGGTGCATCGAAGTCGCCCACCAGCTTCGATTCCAACTTGGCCAGATTGATGCGCGCGGGAATGATGTCTAACCCCTCTACTGGCGTCCGGTAGACTGCCTGCTCAACCGGCGCCTGGCCGTCAGTCATTAATTCATAAGCCGAGCGCTCGACCGAGAGAGGATCAAGAAACGAGATTGAGCTGTTTGCCTGGGGATCTAAATCCAGTAGGAGGACACGTTTTTTGACTCTGGCGAATGCAGCAGCCAAATTGATGGCAGTGGTAGTCTTACCCACGCCACCTTTTTGATTTGCGATCGCAATTATCATTCGCTACACATCGACAAAAACTTCAATCCAACTTTCGGTTGTACTAAGCATAAAAGTGAACGCCATGTCACATTGGGAGGTCGCCAGCTTCGCCAATTACATCGGGCCAGTCTTCCTCATTCAGAGCTGATTCTTCCCCGCCCTCATCCTCTGAGGGGACTGTATTTCGCGACGCTTTGATCACATCAGCGTCAACATAGATAGGACAGTCCGCGCGCAGGGCCAGCGCGATCGCATCTGAAGGACGGGAATCAAGCACCATGCGATTACCGTCACTCATGCGCATTTCAATGACTGCGAAAAACGTGTTGTCACGCAAACTGGTTACGACAACCCTTTCCACCTGGATGCCGAGCTCGATGATCAAATTGCGCAAAAGATCATGGGTCATCGGCCGCGGGGGTGCGATCTTTTCGATTTCAAGAGCGATGGCATTCGCTTCATAGGCCCCAACCCAAATCGGTAACATCGTATCGCTTTCAACATCCTTCAGAATGATTATCGGAGTACCGCTATTAGGATCCATCATTAAGGCTCTGATTTTGACTTCGATTTCCATAACTACCTCTTGGTCACGCACACCCTTAGTTTGCGCTGGATCAATCCGCTTGCTTATTAATTAATTCGCCGTAAAGGCTGTTGGGCTTGGCCTGCGAAATCAAGACGTCGACTATCTCTCCGGGCTGTGTTTGATGTGCTCTGAAGTTGACTACCTTGTGACAGGTTGAATGGCCTGCCATGTCTTCGTCTGATCTCGCGCTCTTCCTCTCAGCCAACACGCTCACCATTCTGCCTACGTAAGACTGGTAAGTTCTATTCTGTAACGATGATTGCAATTCCTCAAGAGCCATGAAGCGAGCGGTCTTCTCGCTTTCCGCTACTGCATGATCCATCTGTGCCGCCGGGGTACCCGCTCGTTTCGAGTATTTAAAGATGAACAATGCGTCATACTCGCACTTGCGAACCAGCCGCATCGTCTTTTCAAAATCATCTTCGGATTCCCCGGGAAAGCCGACGATAATGTCGCTTGTCAGCGCGAGCCGGCGTTTAGATCCTTTGATGACTTCCACTCGCCGCAGATAATCATCCGAGTCATGGCCACGCCGCATTGCCTTCAAAATTCGGTCACTTCCGGATTGCGCCGGCAAGTGAACCCAATCGCAAAGGTTCGGAAATTCCTCGAGCGCGGACACTATATCAGGATGGAAGTCTCTAGGAAACGAAGTCGTGAATTTGATTCGCTCCATCCCGGTGCCGGCGACAGCTCTCAGCAAGCGCGCGAAAGGCGTCGCTCCGCGATAACTCTCAAGTCCGTCCTGCGACCTGGGCCGGTAGCTATTAACATTTTGGCCAATGAGATGAACTTCTTTATAACCGAGCGACCGCAGGCTGAGCACTTCCGCCACAATGTCGCTGGCGTTGCGACTTTTTTCCCGGCCCCGCGAATAGGGCACAATGCAAAACGAACAAAACTTGTTACAGCCTTCGATTATGGGAACAAAGGCGACATAAGGGGAACGTCTTTCGGCAGGAGAAACGTCCCAAACTTCACCTTCCTGACGCTCCTCTAAATCAATTACCGACTCTTCCCCGCCCCGAACGCGTTCAATCAATGAGGGTATCCGATCGGTTGCCCGCGTTCCGATGACTAAATCGACCGCGGGAGCTCTTTCGAATATTGACGAACCCTCCAATTGAGCGACGCAACCCATCACACCTATTACAGGCTTTTTATTGCCGGCGCGCTTTGCAACACCGCGAATCTCGCCGATTCTTCTGAACACTTTTCGTTCGGCGCGTTCTCGCACGGAGCACGTGTTCAAAAGAACTACGTCCGCAGTTTCTGGCGCAGATGTAATCTGATAGCCAGCCTTACCCAGGACCGTCGCGGCGCGTTCTGTGTCCGCGACGTTCATCTGACAGCCAAATGTCTCGATGTAAACTTTAGAATTCATTTACAGAAAATTGCGACGCAAATCGCCTTTTGTAACGCAAACTGTTAGTTTCCGGCTGTCGTTACCGATACACCTCAGTTGCTAATTGCTCAACCCGCGCAAACTAAAACGCTGTCAATTCGGCTGTAGTCTATCAGAAATCGGAAGCCAAACGCGATACCAGGTTTTTTGCTTCCAGGTTGATTAATTGGCGCATAATCGTCGGCTTGACCGCCACTTCTCGCACGAGTAGGATTGCCTTCGAGTTCCCCAATCCAAAAGTTATTGAGAGGTCCCCCATGTCCTTTAACAAGGTTATTCTTGTCGGAAATCTGGGCCGCGATCCTGAACTGCGCTACACGCCGCAGGGCACGCCCGTTTGCAATTTTAGTATGGCTACAAATGAAAGGCGCAAAGATAAGACCGGCGAGATGCAGGATCAGACGACGTGGTTTCGTGTGACGCTCTGGGGACGCCAGGCGGAAACCGCCTCACAGTATTTAACAAAGGGTAAATCCGTTTATATCGAAGGTCGGCTCCGAGTTGAAGAGTGGACTGATCGCGATGGCAAGCCGAGACATACGCTGGAAGTTAACGCTACAGACATGCAGTTTATTGGTGCCGCCAGAGGAGAACAAGAACCACCAATGGAGCGAGCTGCTGCAGCCGGCGCTTCGCCTGAGCCCGCCGCAGAACTTTCAGACGACGACATTCCCTTTTAACGTTCTGCCGCAGCCACTCCCTCATTTGCGGTGGGCCTGGTAGGCCATACTCCTGCCCTGCGAAGTAGAAAGAGATTTTCCATATCTCATTTTTCATTTCTCATTTGCCATCGCAGGCGTCCATCGCTTTGCGAGAAAAATGACAAATGACGTTGTCAACAGCCCCGTTTAGAAAGCGGACTTGTCCGCCTCGGGAGGCGAGGCACATATGCCCTATCTAACGGCGCTCGGCGGCGGTAAGAATAATATCCATCGGCGTTGGATTGCATCTCTGGCTTACTGCTTGTTCTTTTCGTTAAAATGGGTTGGAGATTCCCTTGGAGATCCTCATCTGAGTAGTGAAGAGCTCGAAAGAAGAATGGCTTTTGTTGTCGAGCAACAAGCTCAGTTTGCCTCTGACATCCAGCAGTTGCGTGAATCCCAAACCCAAACTGATCAGACTGTCGCTCGGAGTAGTGAGATTGTGGCTCGGCTTGCCAACGTGACCCTTGAAGGCTTCAAGGATGTGAAAACCAAAATTAATGCATTGTTGGATTCTCAGATCCGCACAGAAGCGAATATATCTCGGACGAATGAGAATCTATCTCGTACGGATGAGAATCTACGAAACCTCATCACCGTAGTCGATCGCTACTTTAGCGAAGGCCGAAATGGACGTTGAGCAGCTTAAGCCTATCGTTCGGATTCCATAAAGAACACAGGAGGACGTAGCCGCAGAGCGACGTCCTCCTGTCTAAACGGTCCGTTTCGTGACGGGCCGATCGCCTTCTTAACTCTCCAAGCGAACTGCGGGTTAGCGGTTGGTATTGCGGTTCGTATCACCCGCACCCTGATTGTGGCGTCGATGTTTGTGACGACGATGTTTTCTTCCCTCACCTCTCTCTTCCCCGCGCTCTTCCCGTCTTTCGGCATTTCTTCCGCGGTTAGTGGTTGAACTGTTGGTGTTTTGTGCGGATGCGAATTGGCCTAGGCTGAACACAAAGATCAGCGCGAACAATAGTGCGAGTTTCTTAGTCACGTTATCGTCTCCTTTGTTATTTGAAGGTTAAGGTTCTAAAAGGGGAGGCATCTGTTCTAATCCAGTTTCTCTTTTTACTTACTTACAGCACTCGTCTCAGCGCCATCTGCCTCTGATCCATAACGCGCTTCAACTTCCTGCCATTACGCAAGGTTCCAGGTTCGCACGCAACAACGCGAAAGTCGTAAAGCTTCATCTCATAATTTTTCCAGAAGTCCGCAAAGCGCTCGCGCAAGTTATGGAACACAGCTCGCTCCACTTCATGGTGATGCCCGAAGTCGTGCAGCTCAAGGCGCAGCTCAACGATGTCTCGCCTGCCGTCATGCTTGATTATCGCCTGCCAGTCAGTTCCATGTCCGTTCACATCGCGCAAGACTTCCGCGAATACCCACGGACCAACGTTGCCCATGCCACATACAACCATCTCATCCGTACGCGCGCGTATCTTCGCGATTCGCTTGGCAAAGAAGCCGCATTCGCAAGGCTCATCAACCAAGTGCGTGAGATCGGTCGAGCGATAACGAATCAATGGCATCACGTTTCGTGTCAGGGTTGTGTAAACCAGTTCCCCGCTGCCGCTGTCGTCGCGGTCTGCAACCTCGAAAATAAAATGTAGGTCGTTGCGATGGTAGCCTTGCTTCTTCACGCATTCGATTCCCATTGAACCAAAAGCCTCTGTTTGCCCGTAGTTCAGATACAGGGGCGCCTTCCAGATTCGTTCAACCGCGTCCCTGGCACTCTCGGCGACGTTCTCGCCGCCGGCAAAGAGAAATTTGAGAGGCCACACGCCTCGCGTAGCAGCTATCTCAGAAAGCCGGACGATCCAGGAGGGTTCGGCGAAGATGACGTTCGGGCGATAGAAGCTGGCGCGCTCGTAGAAGTCCAGAGGATCGATCTTTCCTGCTTCTGAATGGAAACATCCGATGTATTGAAAAGCAGAGCGCACCGTTGCGGGCGAAACCCAGAATGAACAATCAAACGCGCTAAGCACCGTGTCCTCGCGCCGCAGGCCAAGGAAATAGAGTGCGATGGCGCTGGCACGCCCCATCTCATCAATCTCTGCTCGCGAGAAGAAGACACGTTTCGGGACGGGAGAGGTGGTTCCTGTCGTCTCAAAGACCGTATCTGCATGTCCGATCTTAAAGCCGTCGGGATTAGCGCGAAGATCCTCGCCCGTAGTGTAGAAATCACCCAGTTGCGCGGGATGCTCGATTCGACGAACGTCTATGCCCCGACGACGAAACTGCTCGCGGTAGAAAGGTGAGCGCGCGGCAACCATCCGCAACGTCTGGCGAAACCTTGCACGTTGCAGCGCCTCTATAGCCCCCGGAGGCATCGCGTTCAGCAAACGAATAGCGTGCTGAGGCTCAAGATGAAGAGCGAGGCGTTCGCCTTGTTCGATTATTCTGGAAATCATTATGTTCGGCCGGGAGCGCATCGGCGAATCAACTGTTCAATTAGCTCAACCGCAATGTCGATTTCCGGTTCAGTCATGTCGAAGCATGGGGCCAGCGTGAATACGTTTTTGTAGTAGCCGCCGATATCCAGCACGAGACCGGTTTTACGTCCGCGCGCATCGAGGTCGCCTTTCATGCCCTCCGCGAACATCCGTTCGGTCAGTTCCCTGTCGGGCTCGTAACGATCCTCACGACAAATCTCTATGCGTAGAGCCATACCCATGCCGTCCGTGTCGCCAATCACCTTGGGGTAGCGGCGCTGAAGTTCTCGGATCTGTGCCAGGAAGTAAGCGCCCTTGCGTTTCGTGATTTCTTCGTAGTCTTCTTCTTCCATCATGCGCACTGCTTCCAAAGCGACTGCGGTACCCAACGGATTGGAAGAAAACGTTGAATGAGTTGAGCCAGGCGGAAATCGCTCGGGTGAAATCAACTCTTCCCGCGCCCACAGGCCGGAGAGTGGGTTCAAGCCATTCGTCAATGCCTTACCAAAAACAATTATGTCCGGCTCAACATTAAAATTCTCGATGGCCCAGAACTTTCCGGCTCGATAAAAGCCCATCTGGATCTCATCGTCGACGAGGAGAATATTCCGCTCATCGAGAACCTTCTTTAGAGCTGGGAAATATTCAGGCGGCGGGATAACGTAACCTCCAGTGGCCTGAATAGGCTCTACATAGAAAGCCGAAAACTCCGATTCGCCGGCCTTCGCATCCCAGAAGGAGTTGTATTCTGTCTCGAAATTCTTCGCGAACTGATCGACGCAGTAGAGACCGCAGTCCTCGCGCTTTTTCCCGTAGGGACAGCGAAAGCAATAAGGGAATGGAACGAAGTGAGCGCGGTCCGAGAAGTGACCGAAGCGACGGCGATAGCGATAGCTGGACGTAATTGCCGAGGCGCCGAGTGTGCGACCATGATAGCCACCCATGAATGCGAAGACGAGATTCTTACCGGTTGAGTTGCGAACTATCTTCAGAGAGTCTTCAATCGCCTGCGCGCCACCGACATTGAAATGCACGCGACCATCCAACCCAAATTTTGACGCGTTGAGTCGCCCAATTGCTGAGGCCAACTCAACTTTCTCGCTATGCAAGTATTGACAGGCGAGCTGCGGCAACTTGTCTACCTGATTTTTGAGCGCGTCATTCAGACGGCGGTTGCCATAGCCGAAACTCGATGCTGAGTACCACATCTGCAGGTCGAGGTATGGCGTGCCTTCGCGATCGTAAAGATAGTGGCCCTCGGCGCGCTCAAAGAATTTCGGCGGGTCTAAATAATGGACCGTGTCACCCCAGGAGCAATACTTTCTTTCCAGCTCGAGCAGTTCCTGTTCGCTGACTGCGGGCGTCGTTGCCGGGAGATCATTAATTCCAGTACTCATGATTGTGATGCTTTCCTATTCAAACTCTCAGGCGCTGGCGCGCTCTTCCAGTTCCTTATCAAGGAACACGCGCGAGATCAGCCAGCGATCGACCCATGTGGCCACTTCTGCCAGGTTGTTATATGAAGTGTGTTCGATTGAATGTTCGCTGCAATAAGCGGCGAGCCCATCTTTCGCGAACACCAGATCTGCGCTCTCCACGGCGTACCTGTCGGAAAATCCGTCGCCCACGAACAAGGCAGGAGCATTTGTCGGGTTAAGGAGACGCATCACGGCGGGCTTACATGTCGCGCAGCCGTGCGCGCAGGTCTGATGAAAGAAAGGAAACTCAGTGCGCCATAAGTGTCCGCGGGCTTCGAGGCGGCTCGCGCAAACACGCGCCCCGCGGAGCAAAGCGGGAACTCTCTTGCTCGCCCGCCCCAGGATACGACGAATACAATAATCGAAACCGTCGCTGATAATATGTGCGCGGATGTCGTGTGTGGCACACATTTCAAGTAGTGCCACCAGGCCGTGATCAATCTCTATCTCATCGAGTAGTGCATCGAGTTGAGTGCGCGTTGCGTTCACCAGCGCCATCTGCGCGCGCAAGCAGTCTCGCGACCCCATCCGTCCGGCACGCCAGTCCGCTTCGAATGTGAGCCACGAGCGGTCAGCATAAGTTTCGAGGATGGCATCAACCGCATCGCGACGCGTGATGGTTCCATCGAAATCGATGAAGAGGATCGCTTTAGGCGTTTGCAATTCAGTCATATAACGGTTTCCCTCCCTGGGACCCTGGAGTCTGGCTACTTCCCTTAAGCAGCAAGATCTAATTCCTTTTCTTCGAGCAGGCCGGCAAGCGGCACAATGCGCAGACCGCGTGCACTTAAGCCCTCGATAATCAGCGGCAACGCTGCGACGGTTTGCTCACGATCCTGCTTCCCTTCACTGTCGCCGTCATGAAGCAGGACGATTGAACCGGAGCGTGCTTTCCGCAGCACCTCGTTTGCGATTTGTTCACCACTTCTGCGCTTCCAATCGAATCCGGCGACGTCCCATAGTACTGTCCGCAATCCCAGGTCTCGAGCTGCTCGAAAGTATGCGGGTGTGCGTACTCCACAAGGTGGACGTACGAACTTTGGTTCTACTCCGGCGATAGTGGCGATCAGTGCTTGCGCCCGACCCAACTGCTCGCGGGTTTCGCGTGGACTGCGATAAAGGTAAATGGGATGGGAATAAGAGTGGTTTCCGATCTCGTGCCCTTCGGCGACGACTCTCTTCGCGGTTTGCGGGAAGCGGTCAACGTATCGACCGATCATGAAGAAGGTCGCTTTAAGATTGTGCCCAGCCAGTATGTCGAGGATTCGTTCTGTGGACGGGCTTGGCCCATCATCAAACGTCAGGGCCACTGCTTTTTCACTAATACGGCCCATGAAGTCGGCTTGTCCAAGCCATTGCGAGCGCACAGCGTAAGTCGCGTAATAGACGGCGGCCACGACGCCGGCCAGTAGTATTAATAACCCGCTGACCATCAATGTTAGGACTAAATTAATTGGCATAACGCTCATCCCACAGTTACGAACGAGGCCCTGTTAATTTCAGGAGGCACGCGAGTCTGGTATTTTTCCTTAAACCACTCCACTGTCAGATTCATTCCCGTTTCGAAATCAACCTGCGGCTTCCAGTCGAGCTCACGAAGAATCTTCTTTGCGGAGACTTCTTTACCCGCATAGTCACCCGGACGAGCAGGAACGTGCTCGATCCTCACGCCACCGCCCAAGACCTTGTCGATAGTCCATGCAACGTCTCTAATCGAAATCCTTTGCGAACCTTCAAGGTTGTAAACCTGGTTTTCTGCTCGATCATTCATCGCCAGGAGATGTGCACGCGCCAAGTCGTCTATGTACACGTAGTTGCGATACTGGCTGCCGTCACCCTGAATCACAATCGGATCGCCTTTAAGCGCTTTGCGTATAAAAATCGGTATCACCAACTCTTCGCGCATCCTTGGTCCATACGGAATGCCATATCGCAGGATCGTGAAAGCCTGTTGGTAAAGCTGCGAGTAGTTGTGAATGATCATTTCCGAGGCAATCTTGCTGCTCGTATAGATGTGTCCGGCGTCGGGCAAATAAAACGGTTCTTCTTCGTTCAAGAGTCCTTTGCCGCGCGTGCCTGTATAAATCCAAACTGTGCTAGCGAATACAACGCGTTCGATCTGGTTGAGTCGCGCAGCCTCGAGAACGTTGGCTGTTCCATTGATATTCAAATCCACTGTGTACACCGGGTACTTATGCGCGTAGTTCACATTTGAGACCGCCGCCAGGTGAAAAACGTATTCGCAACTTCTGGTAGCTTGAATGAGCGCTGATAAGTTAAGGATGTCAATATCCTCAAATTGAACATCGTCTCGGTGAGGCTTGACTCGATGATCAATGACCACTACTTCGTGGCCATCGTCAATTAGATGGTCTACAACGTGTGATGCGATAAAGCCTGACCCTCCGGTCACAGCGATCTTCATACAGTTTGTCCTTTCGAACTATGTAGTGCGGCCGTCAGCGACGCGATCACATAATCCGCATCGTCATCGGTCATCGTGACGTATACAGGTAAGCAAACGTGCCGGCGGCAAATGTCGATTGCCCGGGGAAACTCCCCTTCGCGATATTCCTCAAACACCGGTTGCAGATGACACGGAACTTCGTAAACCTCACCGCTTAAACCGACGCCATATTCATCGCGAAGCAGTTTTTTGAGGATGGCGCGATCGATAGAGCTGTCGAGGAGAGCGATATACTTGTAATAATTCGAGCGACAATATTGCGGCAGCGATAACGCAGTAATACCTGCGAGATCCCGCAGACCCTCGTCATAAATCCGAGCCACCCGGTTACGCGCTGCAACGAACTCCTCCAGGCGAGTAAGTTGTGTGTGACCAATAATTGCGTGAGGCTCGCTCATGCGCCAGTTGTAGCCCATGCGCGTGTGGGCATTCGCCAGGAAGTCAGCTTTGCCTTGATCCCGATAGACTAAAGCTTCTTCGTAGACTCGTTGACTGTTGGTGACGATCATTCCGCCTTCGGAGCTGGTCATAACCTTGGTCGGATAAAACGAGAACGAGGCCGCATCGCCGAACGTACCCGCAGCTTGCCCGTTGACAGCAGATCCGTGAGCGTGTGCTGCATCTTCGAGAAGGAACAGGCCACGCTGGTTGCAGAAGTTTCGGATGGCAGTCATCTCCGGGGTCACAATTCCGCCTATGTGAACAACGATTACGCCGGCTGTGTCGTTAGTGATGCGCTTCTCGATCTCCTCAAGGTTGATCGCAAAATTCGCGGGGTCGGCGTCCATAAAACGCACCTTACCTCCCGCATGAATGACAGCGGCAGGAGTGGCGAAGAATGTATTAGTCGGCACGAGCACGGTTTTGTCGCGCACACCAAAAATGCGCAGCGGAATTTCAATAGAGCTCGTTCCACTGTTGACGGCTACTGCGTAACTTGCGCCGACTCTCTGCGCGAAGCATTCTTCAAACGCCTTGACGTGTTTTCCCAGCGTGAGTTTACCCGTGGCGAGCGCCTCATCAATTTGTCGCAAAATGGCGCGCCGATCTTCCTCAGGGAAGTAAACCTTAGCTGGTGGAATTCTGAGACTCACAGTTTTCCTTTAGGCGTTCTACGACCGTGACGTAGCAACTGTTATTTCGTCTCCGTTCACAATCGGGACTTGTCCCAAGGCCCCTGGCGCAATTGCCGCATTCAAACTGAAATTCGCCTGCGGTGGAACGGGATTAGCTCCTGGCATTTGCTCGTTCACAGACTCAACGAGCCAGCGGGCAATGCGCTGTGATACATCCGGACTCTGGTGTGCACGGGCCTGACGGCGCATTTGTTCGAGTAAGTGTGGATTTTCGAGCAAGCGCTCGACACGTTCACCAACTTCATCAAGAGTGCGTACTGCGCAGCCCACATTCCATTCTTCGAGCAACCGGTATTGCACGCGCTCAGCTCCCGGCGGAGGCTCGAGCGCAATGATGGGAAGTTTCGAGGCAAGGGCTTCATTGAACATGCTGCCAAGCTTCGAGACCATCAAGTCAGCCGCACACATTAATTTCGGCATGTGCTCCGGCCCAGTCCATCCCAATACCCTCCACCTCCCGCGCGCCCCATTTTGCTCGAGGCGCTCACAACGCGACTTAAGGCGTTCGTTATGTCCGGTTAACACGACGAGCTGCGCAGGTTGCTGCAAATGCAATAACCGCGCGGTCGTCTCTTCGATTTGCCCCATTCCCTCGCCGCCTCCGGCAATCAGTACCAGTGGGAGCTGCGGATCCAAATGGAGCCACTGGCAGACATCCTCACGTTCCTTCCAGCGATCGCGAAGCACTTCAAAGCCTTCCGATAACGATACGCCCCAGGTTGCGACGCGTTGGCGCGGAGCGCCGTGGGAAATTAACTCATCGCCCAACCCCTCGGTGGCGAAGCAATAGAGATCAACCTCCGGTTGTACCCACGCCCGATCAGCGTCGTAGTCATCATTGACGGCAACAAGTGGCACATCGAGCTTCAGATCGCGTTTGAGAAGAGATGCAATCTCGCAGCATCCAACTTCCGTAGCCACAAGAGCTCGCGGGCGTATGCGGCGC
>JALYTI010000250.1 GCA_030854375.1 Acidobacteriota bacterium
GGGTATCGTTTTAAGTTCGAGGTACTTAAGTCTATAAATCAGTACATCACATCGAACGCTCAATACATGGTTTCTCGCTGATTGCTCCCTAACGGAACCGGTATTTCGGGCGCGCCGCAATCCTTAACAGCAGAGAGATGAAGAGAGCGAAGAAGACGTCACAGCACAAGTCTGCCAAAAACTGAAGAAATCTCGCGTCTGAGAATGGATAAAAATTCGTGACACGGTGCCGGCCCAGCGTATCCTGGAATTACGATTAGGCGCCTCCATTTTTAGGGGTTTTCCGCCCTTTGCTGTTGAGCCAGCGAAGTTTAGGGCTTGAGTTTGGAAAGCTTGTCCTGTAATATCCTGTTCGCCCGAGTGGCGCTTTCCCAAATGGCGCTGACCCTCTGAATCCCCTGCTTGTCAGTTCTAATGAGTCATTACTTATGACAAATACAGCTACTGACAGACAGAAAACTTCCAAGGACAATAGTCAACCGATCGAACCCAGCGAGCGCAAGATCTCACTGCTTGTCGTCGAGGACGATGAGAATATTTCGAGCGCTATCAGCGAGTATTTTTCGCGCGCTGGTTATGACGTGAAAACCGTTGACGATGGAGTAATGGGCGTGAAGGCGGCGCTGGAGGATCCTCCAGATGCTGTCGTTCTCGATCTTATGCTGCCAAAAATGGATGGTTTAGCTGTTTGCAGAGAACTCAGAGAAAAGGCGAATTACCTACCAATTCTGATGCTGACGGCAAAGGATGACGTAGTTGACAAAGTCCTTGGCCTGGAGATGGGCGCCGACGATTACATCACCAAGCCTTTTAGCCTGCGTGAACTAGAAGCCCGGATAAAGTCGGTGCTTCGCCGGAGCAGGACTCCGTCCAGTGCTCCCGGAACCAAAGACGACGCACCTATCACGCGCGGTAGACTGCGTATTGATCCCGCAAGGCGTGAAGTAACTATTGGAGAGCGTCAGGTGGATTTAACTCCCAAAGAGTTTGATCTCCTGCGACTTTTCGCAGCAAACCCCGGCAGGGTTTTTCCTCGCAAATACCTGCTTGAAAAGATCTGGGACTACTCTTATGAAGGCTACGACCGAACTATTGATTCACACATTAATCGGTTGCGAGCCAAAATCGAAGAGAACCCGGAAAACCCTCAAATGGTGTTGACCGTTTGGGGAATTGGCTACAAGTTCAGCGACGAGCAGTAACCTAACGGTTCGTCGTCTCGCCAAACGATAATCGCAGTCGTTAATTGCCGGCTTCGGTCTTCGATAGTTTGAACCGCAATTGGATTTCCTTCCCAGCTGGCCTCGGCTCATTCCAGCCCAAGCTTCCGGCACATTCATAACCATGAAGAATCCTTTCAGATTACCAATCTTCACTCTCGTCGAGAGGACTGGCATGCGACTGGTCGGGCTCCGGCTCGTAACTGCGTTGGCCCTGTTGGCTGCGAACGGTGCGATGCCTCTCTTCGTGTCGCAAGCCCAAAGGTGGGCCCTTCCCGTCAAGGTCTCGGACGTTTCCATCCAGTCGACGGGCAACAAAACTATAGTCTCGATTGAAGCCGATGGTTCACTTAGCGCAGCCCAGAACTGGCAAGACAACGAGGGTTTCCATTTGGTCCTGCCAAACACAGTCGCAGCGGGTTCAGTGAAGACGGGTCACGGAGTAAAGGCTCGCCGGGTTGGAACTTCGCTGGAAGTACTGTTGCAAACAAGGCCTGGCGCCAAAGTCAGTGTTCAGTCCATGGGCCGCCAATTACAACTCGTAGTGGATGGCAAGCTCGATCCGAGGACCACCGATTCCGACTATTATTCTGACTCGGCGTCACCCGAGGAAACACAACTTTTCGAGGAGCCTCAATACTCAAACCGAGGTCGACACAACGTTACGCCGATGAGGCTTTCGCCGACTGCAGAGGACTCGATTGCAAATTCCCGTCGCGCCGGAACCGGTAGCAGCCAGCTTTCGAGCGGTCCCAGTGTAAGTTCCGATAACGCACCCGGTCCGCCGCAAATTAATTCCAACCAGCTCATTCCTCAGAATGGTGCACCTGCTCCTGAAGCGTCCGCCGCCGATATACAAATCCAGCCGGAGGACGAGGGCCTCCTTGCCTCAATTTTCTCGGGCACAAGTGTTTTAATCGTCACGGCGTTGGGGTTATTTGGCTTACTCGTCACACGAAAACTGCGATCGGGACAGCCGGTCGTCGTACATACCGGCCAAACCTGGTCTTCTGAAGACGAGGATCTCAACGAATCGCGGGATGTGGGAGGGAATACGAGTTTAGTAACAGTTGGGAGCTCTTCGTCTGGAAATACATCATCGCGCCAGTCGATGTCGCGTTTGCAAAACGTCGGTCCGCCATCTTTATATGGCGCGTATCGAATAGACCAGGAGGTCGGGAAACTAATTCTGGGACAGCCGCACCGAATTGACGTGCTCGCTTCACGTGCGAGCGATGACCGCCGGGCAATAGAGACTTCGCTCGTCAGGAGTGTGAATTCACTCGAGTTAGATGACAACGCTCGAAGCAGGGCCCGCGAAGCTTTGGAAGAATATGGATTCGTTGCGCGGCAATGTGCAACGTTACTTCTCTCGCCCGATGCCTTTGAGCGCACAACAGCCGCGCGATCTCTGGGTGAGATCAAATCGCCGTCGGCATTGCCTTTCCTTCTGGAGGGCCTCTACGACCCGGAATCGATCGTTCGCAATCAGGCGGTAATGAGCATCGGAGAATTGAAACTTCCTTCTGCGATTGGAGCATTGTTGGACATCGCGAGGACGCATCCAAACGTTCCCAGCGCGCTCTTGAGCCGCACTCTTAGTGCCTGCTCAGTTGAAGGATTGGATTTCTTCGACGTCATCCCAGAACCTGCGATGATGGGGTCGGGCGAAGTAGGAAGCGTCATTAATGAGATTACACATCTGGAGCCACCGTCTTCAGTGGAAGACTTGCCGGCACGTTCCGACGATCAACGCTTAAGGCAGGCGCTCGCGTCCTTGGATAGCATCGACGTTGAAACGCGTTCCGAAGCGTTGAAGGTCCTTACCCAATTTCGAGTTCAGAGCGCGGTTGAGGCCATCTCACGCGTAGCGAGGCACGATTCCGAACCGAACATCCGTTCCATGGCGATCTCCAGCCTTGGGTCAATCAATCACGAATCAGTCTTCCCGGCGGTCTTGATTGGCATGGCCGATGACTCTCGTGAAGTGAGGGCCGCCGCGGCGCGTTCATTGAATCGCCTCAGTTTCGATCGCGCTGATGCCTATGTTCGCGTCATCGAGGCAAGCGATGACGAGACGATACGCAACGTGGCCAAGGCCTGTATACAAGCAGGCATCGTCTCACAAAATCTCGATCGACTTTCCAATAGTGATCACCGCCAGGCTTATGAAACTTTCTCGCTGATTTGCTTGTTGGATAAAGCAAAAATGAATGAACCGATCTTGAATGCAATTGCAGATCACCCAAATATCGACGTCCGTCTAAAGGCGGTACATTTGCTCGCTTGCACAGGTCAAATCGAGACATATGATCAGTTGCGAGAGCTTGCCGTTAAAGATGGAATGCGTGAAGACGTGAAGACCGCGCTGCTTGAAGCGATCTACAAGCTGGATCAGGCCAGACCGAAAAAGGAGGAAAAGAGTGAGGGTTCCGTGCCCACTGCTGAACCACCACCGTTTCTGACTCAGGCGTTTCTTACTGTAGACGCCGCACAGGTGGAGTCGGAGGTCGAAATGGACCCGGAGCAGGAGATGTATCCGGAGTTCGCAGCTGAAGTGGAGTTGTTCCGGGATGGAATGGAATTTTAATCCTCTGGACTGCGAGCGCTGAGGATCGCATAATGCGACCGGAAAATCTCCTTCATTGCCCCAATGAAAATCAAGTTGCTCGAGGCGGGTGTTCTTAAGGATATATGGCGTTGCGGCGTAGTGCTGTTTGCCTTCTTGTTCTTGCTCTGGTTAGGAACCACGCCAGGTTCGGCGCAATCGAAAAATCAGAAGCGCGTCACTTCGCTGCAACTCGCGGGAGCTTCAGATGGATCTCGAGTAACAATAGTTTCCGACTCGGCTTTAAGCGATTATGAGGCGTTCCGGCGTGGCGATCGATTCTATGTCAAAATCCCGCTAGCATATTTTAGTTCATCGCTGCCGCGCTTTCGTGGTGACGGATTTGAAGACGTCCAGGTTCAAAAAGTCGGAGGCAGTGTTCTCGTCTCCTTCAAACTACAGCCGGGAGCTTCAGCCAGGGTCGATCAACGCTCTAATCGATTGGATGTGACTTTTTCTGCGCCGAACCGCATGGCGCGTCGCAACACTGGAAGCCCTGGCGCTAATCGCGGGAGCTCAGGCGTGACGGCCGGAATAGGTCCGGTTGATAGGAGGCAAACCCTCCAGGGCCGGGAACGCATTACGGCGGGACCAATACCCCCCTCCACTCCGCAGCCTTACCGCGAAAGACTCGTTTCACAAAGAGCGAGTGAGCAGCAGGCCAGGCAAACTGCGCGCGCGCAGGCCAAACCCCCAAGCTCATCCAATAAGAACGTAAACAGCACGTCAGCCACGAACTCTCCGACTCCAGATAAATCCGTCTCAAAAACCGCAGCTAATCCTGCCGCAACCTCGGCGGTCTCCCCGGGACTAAGCACTATCAC
>JALYTI010000017.1 GCA_030854375.1 Acidobacteriota bacterium
GATCCTCGCGAATCTCGCGCAGTTGTTCCTCAACAATATGGAAGTTGTCGACCAGCCATTCAGCTGCGGGTGAGATCGCCCGGGCATTTCTAATAGCCTCGACAAGCGTTCGGTAAGCTGCTACGAGCTTGCGCCCGTTGTCCTCGAGGCGAGGCAACAGCTGAGCGCGTCCTTTTTTCGTGACGGTCTGGTGACCGGTGGCCAGGGTTTGCGCGTACTGCTCCAGCCGTTCAACACTGAAAATTTCAGCCCGAACGGGCTGCTCTTCGGTGAAGCCCGAGACTTTGCCAAGCTTAGCCGATAAGGATCCGAAAAATTCACTCATAGAATTGGAACAAGTTGCCGCTTTCTAAGTCCACACTCGCGCAGGAATGAGATTTATGTTCACTAAAGCGGGTTTGAATCTGTTCAGAATATCACGATTCGAATTCACTATTTAGGACTGGCGTGGCATTTCTGGATATTCCAGCTTCCCTTGCCCGTTCAATTAAAAGCAAGACGAGGTTTGTCAAATTGAAGAAAGGGTCACTCAGATTGACTAGTGGCTTGACCGGGCCTCTTGTCGGCGCCGTCTGAGTGTGCATTTTGGCCGAGTAATGAGTGGGTTTCAGGAATGCGGGCGGGAACGGGGCTTGCTAAGTCGCCTACTAGTAATGGGACAGTCTATTCCGGTGTTTTCAGGGCGCAAACAAGACCGCTTAACAGCACATGTTGAGTAACAAGCAGCTGGACAAACAAAGAGTCCGAAGTCGGTACATGTTCTCGGTTGCGATTATCGGCGCAGCCGTTACCGTGCTGTGCATGATTCGTTTGCCTGCCGCACAGCTAAGTTCCCAATATGCGGTTTTGGCTCTAATTACGGTCCTGATAGGTTCTCGGATCACGATCAAAATCCCAGGAGCTCGTGGCCAAATTTCGGTTTCGGACACCTTCGTTTTTCTGGCGATACTTCTGTTTGGAGTCGAGGCAGCGGTGACGCTCGCCGCTGTTGAAGCGCTTTGTTCCTCTGTGCGCTTCAGTAAGAAAACATACGTGGTGTTCTTCAATGCGGGGGTGATGGCAGTATCGACCTTTATCACCGCCTCAACTCTTCACCTTCTCTTTCCGGCGATCAATCTGCGCCAGGGCTATTCACCCAACCTCATCGTGGCTCTGTGCCTGATGGCCTTAATGCAATACATACTGAACTCCGGGTTGATTGCGGTCGGCGTGGCCCTCAGTGCCAATCAAACCGTCTGGCATAGTTGGCGCACGAATTTTTTGTGGACTTCACTAACTTACTTTGCCGGAGCTTCCGGGGCCGGAGTCGTCGGGCGTCTCAGCGAGCACTTTGGATTCTACTCGTTCATCGCCACCGCTCCGATTTTAGCGATCGTCTACTTCACTTATCGAACCTATCTCGCAAACGTGGAAGCATCAGCAGCACAGGCTGATCAGGCCAAGGTCCACGTCGACGAGCTCAACCGTTACATCGCGGAACAGGAGCGCATCAGCAAGGCGCTCGTCGAGAGCGAAGAACATTTTAGGAATGCGTTTGACTATGCGGCCATCGGCATGGCTCTGGTGTCCCCTGAGGGAAGTTGGCTTCGTGTAAACCGGTCACTATGTGAAATTGTGGGTTACTCGGAAGCGGAATTGCTTGTTTCAGATTTTCAAGCAATAACAAATCGCGAAGATCTGGGAAGCGATCTGGCCGAGATTTACCGGATGCTTGCCGGCGAGATTCTCACCTGCCAGTTGGAGAAGCGTTACATTCACAGACTGGGTCATGACGTGTGGGTATCAAACAGTGCATCTCTGGTTCGCGACGCGCAAAGCCGGCCACTGCATTTCATTTTTCAGATCCAGGACATCACCGAACGCAAACGAGCGGAGGCGGCCATTCAAACTCTGTCCCTGGCTGACGAATTAACCGGCCTGTATAACCGCCGCGGCTTCTTTACCTTTTGCAGGCAGCAATTCAATTCGCTTAATCGGACTAATAAAGGTGTCGTAATTGTTTACGCGGATCTTGACGGCTTGAAAAAGATCAACGATTCGTTTGGTCATAAAGAGGGTGACCGGGCATTAATAAAGACCGCCGAGCTATTGAAAGAGACTTTCCGCTCGTCAGATGTGCTTGGCCGTTTGGGCGGCGACGAATTCACTGTCCTTGCCTCGGTTGAACCGGACGGTGGTATTGAAAAGCTCGTCTTGCGTCTCGAGGAAAAATTTGAAAATTACAACGCCCAGGAAGTCGCTCCTTACAAGCTCTCCATAAGTATCGGTGTGTCCCAGTTTAATTCCGATGGGATGCAATCGCTGGAAGACTTAATGACCAGTGCCGACCTGGCGATGTATGAGAACAAGCGTAGAAAGAAGAGTCGCAATCAGTTGCGTGAAGGTAATGCGGAACTTTCAAAAGTAGCAGTAGCCTAGGACATCGAACATTCTTGCGGATCCGCAGCGGCAGGTTTTTGAAACCTGCCGTTTTGCTTTTGTAGTATTCTCTGCACTCATCGATGGGCCTCCTGACAAAAGAAACGAAACACAGCTCGAGACCTCACGCGCGGTCTGCTCGCTGGCGCGCGCTGGGTTTGCTCTCAATTGCAGAACTACTGGGGATGTCGCTTTGGTTCAGCGCCGCTGCCGTTGTACCGGCATTACGCGCCGAATGGAATTTGGGCGACTCGACCGTGAGTTGGCTGACAATTGCGGTACAGCTTGGTTTCGTTTGCGGCACGCTGTTCAGCGCGTTTCTGAATTTGCCTGATGTTATCGACGTGCGTTACCTGTTCGCCGCTTGTGCCTTCGCCGGCGCGCTGGCAAATGCAATTTTCGCGCTCTACGCTAGCGGGCCAAATACTGGCATAGCCCTGCGTTTTCTAACAGGTCTGTTTCTTGCGGGCGTCTATCCGCCGGGAATGAAGATCATGGCCACGTGGTTTCAACGGTCACGCGGCACGGCTCTGGGGGTATTAATCGGCGCTCTGACGCTCGGCAAGGCTTCGCCCTATTTGGTCAACGCCATCGGGAGCGCTAACTGGCGGCATAACATTCTGTATGTTTCTCTATTCGCCGTCGCGGGTGGCCTGATTGTTCTCTTCTTTGTGGATAAAGGCCCTCATGCTTTGCCGGCGGCACCCTTCGATTGGAGACAGGCAATCCTGGTCTTCAGTAATCGTGGGGTGCGGCTTGCAAACTTCGGGTACTTCGGCCACATGTGGGAACTCTACGCGATGTGGCTTTGGCTGCCGGTAATGCTACGCGCGAGCTTTGCGTCGCAGGGTGTTTTCCCTCGGGTAACTGAGATTGCCTCGTTTCTGGTCATCGGCTGCGGGGTCATTGGCTGCGTTGTTGGCGGAATACTTGCCGATCGTTTTGGCCGGACCCTGGTGACATCGTGGGCAATGGCTACTAGCGGGGCGTGTTGTATAGCTATCGGTTTCTTGTTTAATGCGGATCCAGTGCTCCTCATGTCGGTTGCAGCCGTTTGGGGAGCGACTGTAATTGCGGACTCGGCGCAGTTCTCGGCGTGTGTGACCGAACTCACCGATCCGAAATACGTAGGAACTGCGCTAACCATTCAAACCTGCATGGGTTTTCTTCTGACCAGTATATCTATCAAACTTGTGCCGAGCGTTGAGAAAGCGTGGGGCTGGCGCTATGCATTCATAATTCTTGCGCCTGGCCCGTTCCTTGGCGTGATTGCGATGCTGCGATTGCGCTCATTGCCGGAAGCGGCGAAGATTGCTCACGGGCGGCGATAGCAAATGGCCAGAAGCAGCAATCCGGAACTGAAAGAACGAGTTCGTAAGATCATTCGTTTGCTGAAACGTGATTATCCGGATGCGAAGTGTTCACTGAATCATTCAAACCCTTTTGAGTTGTTGATTGCCACCATTCTGTCCGCACAATGTACCGACGCACGAGTGAACATTGTGACTCAGGACCTATTCCGGAAATATCGTAAACCTGAAGACTACTTAAAGGTTTCGCCCGGCGAACTGCAGAAAGACATTCGCACGACAGGCTTTTTCCGCAACAAAACAAAATCGATTCAAGGCACCGCCAAAGTTTTGACTGAGCAATATGACGGAGAAGTGCCGGCCACGATTGAAGAACTATTGGAACTGCCGGGGGTGGCGCGAAAGACGGCAAATGTGGTGCTCGGCAATGCCTTTGGCGTGAGCGCCGGCGTTGTGGTCGATACGCATGTGACCCGTCTGTCTCGCCGGCTCGGGCTGACGGAGCAGAAGTCGGCCGAAAAGATTGAAAAAGACCTGATTGCGCTTGTGCCGAAAAAGGATTGGGTGATCTTTCCCCATCTGTTCATTGCCCACGGCCGAAAGATTTGCAAAGCCCGGAATCCGTTGTGCGCCGAATGCGTGCTCCAGAAACTCTGCCCGTCGTCATATCTGAAAACCGGCGCAATGCCCGGAAGTTGAAGGATTTTCCTCCTGGTCTGGCAGATAGCGGCGAACGTCGCTAGAATGACCACGTTCCCTGATTCTGAACCCGACGTTTAAGGTCCTGCCGCGCGCATGTCAGTCTTTGCCGTTCCGTATTCAGCTTTGCAAATAAATAGACTTACCGTGAGAACGGTTTCGTTTTCCAGGCTCGCCGCGACAGGGGTTCCAAAGTGAGTTACCGCTTCCCCTGGTACCGGCTGAGCGACGAGCATCTGCTCGACATGCGGATCTGCGAGCTTGGCGTAAAGCTCAAGGGATCGTTTCTCGAACCACACATCAAGCGCCTGTACAGTGAACTAAATGATCGTGGCATTCGATTTAAGCCGCACGTTTGGCTCTCCGAAGAGTGGTTCTCGCCTGATGGTGTTCCGGGGATCGCTATTCCTTTTTACCTCGCCCACCCGCGCCTCATGAAACTGGAGCGCAAACAAATGCTCGAAGTGGAGGGTGGCACTGATACGGAATGCATGCGGATTCTGCGCCACGAAGCTGGTCATGCGCTTGATACCGCTTTCCGCTTACACTTTAGACGGCAGTGGCGGGAACTTTTTGGATCTTTTGCCCAGCGCTATCCCGATTTCTATAAACCAAGACCGAAGAGCCGCAACTACGTGCTACATCTGCGTGCATGGTATGCACAAGCCCATCCCGCAGAGGACTTCGCCGAAACTTTTGCTGTCTGGCTGACACCGCGATCCCGCTGGCGACGACGGTATAAAGGCTGGCCGGCGCTCCGCAAGCTGGAATACATAGACGAATTGATGAACGAACTTGCGGGAACGAAACCACGCAACCGCACGCGCACCAAAGTAGAACCACTCTCAGCGATACGAACTACGCTCCTCGAGCATTATCAGCGCAAGCGCGAGCGCTACGACTTTAATTGGCCCGCAGTTTACGATCTCGATCTCCGTCGTATTTTTTCAGATGACCCTCGGGACCAATCGCGGCCCAGCGCTGCGAGTTTTCTTCGCAGTGTGCGGCGTGACGTGCGCCAAATCGTAGCCGAAGGAACAGGCGTCCACCAATACACCATCGATCATGTCCTCGAGAACATGATAGACCGTTGCAAAGATCTAAAACTCCGCGTGACAACACCAACAAGAGAAGCGCGCCGTCGGGTCATGATTGTGTTGACGGTCCAGGTAATGAATGTGCTGCATTCGGGTTATCATCGCATCGCGGTCTGACCTTATGACTTTTGAGCCCAAAAAAAAGCTCCGCATAATTGTTCTTGTTCATCAGGATTTGGTGCCTCCGGAAACGCTGGACGGGCTTAATGAAAAAGATAAAATCGAAGTCAAGACTGAATTCGACGTCATCTCCACTCTTAAGAAGATGGGTCATGACGTTTACCCGATAGGACTCTACAATCAATTAAATGTGATCGGAGATGCGCTGCTGGAGCACAAGCCCCACATCGCATTTAACCTGCTCGAGGAGTTTCACGGCTATCCGCTTTACGACCAGCATGTGGTTAGTTACCTGGAACTGATGAAGCAGGCCTATACAGGCTGCAATCCGCGCGGTCTGACTCTCGCTCACGATAAAGCACTGACAAAAATGATCCTCGCCTATCATCGTCTGCAGGTTCCGAATTTTGCAGTGTTCCCGATGAATCGCAAGATAACGCGTCCAAAGCGTTTGAAGTTTCCCTTGTTAGTGAAATCGATCAGCGAAGAAGGGTCGGTCGGGATCGCGCAGGCCTCCATTGTTCATGACGACGACAAAATGATCCAACGGGTAGAGTTTATCCACCGCCAAAACAAAACAGCCGCTATCGTGGAACAGTTTATTAAGGGGCGTGAGGTTTATGTGGGAGTAATCGGCAACCAGAATATTCAAACCTACTCGCCATGGGAATTGGTAATGGAGAAACTTCCAGAAGGGTCAGAAAACATTGCCACGCTCAAAGTAAAATGGGACCCCGCATACCAGCAGAAGGTGGGCGTTGCGACACGAGCTGCCGAACTAACTCCCGAACAGCACAAAGTTCTCGAACGCCTTTCCAAACGAATCTACCGTTACCTTTTCCTCAGTGGTTATGCCCGCCTGGATTACCGATTGACTGAGGAGGGTCAGTTCTACCTGCTCGAGGCCAATCCCAATCCGCAGATCGCCGAGGGCGAGGACTTTGCCGACTCGGCGGCCCATACCGGCGTTCCTTACGATCAATTATTACAGAAAATCATCACCGTGGGATTGAACTATGCCGCCGCGCGGGGCGCGATTGTCTAAGCCCCAGCCACGGAAATCACCTTGAATTCGGTGTTTTCCTAAATGACGCCGGATTGCAAAGGAGTCGCCCCATGACGCTCGCACTCACCCTGGTCTTCGTATTCAATCTTTACCGGAATTTCCAACGGGATTGTCCTTCAGTCTGACTGATTGTGTTTGAGAATCGAACGCAGAGGTAGCAAATGACCTTTGTATTGGCCAAACTTGCCCGAAGCCAAAGTGACGCCTTTTGGTTCGCTTTGTTACTATTAGGTGTGATTCGTCACGAAACAGTCACATTGCTTCTTGTTCAAAGGGGGTTCAACACCTAAACTCCTCCTTGCCTTCGGTGCTCCCGCCTCACGAAGAACAAAAATAAGGAGAAAAACCTTTTGTTTTTTAAAAAACTGTTCCCCTATGCGCTTGCAGCCTGCTTCTCAATCGGCATACTTCCCCATCCAGCTGCAGCGCAAAATCTTGAAACTCGCCAACGACAGGTAGCCCAGACAAGGGAATCCTATGGTCCTTCCGCAGTGGATAATGACGCGGTCATTATTTCGCTCGTATCGGAGGAAGACATCAAGGCTTCGAGGTCTTTCGAAGACATCAAGACGTTGAAGGCTCTCAATAATAGGAAGGACTCTAATCTTCAATTCCAACAGATGATCACTGCGGCGATAGATGACCGGCTGGGCGCGCGTTATGTTTGGGGCGCGACTGGCCCTTCAGCCTTTGATTGTTCAGGATTTGTTTGGAGCACATTCCGTTCGGCTGGAATCGATTTTGAACGAAGTAGCGCTCGAAGCCTTTGGGCGCGTTTCAGTCCCCCCGCGCCGGGAGAACAATATAAGTTTGGAACATTGGTTTTCTTCAGCAATCTTGCGCACATTGGAATCGTGGCTGACGAGCACGGCTTCTACCACGCCTCGCGTCATCACGGTGTAGTCTATTCCCCTTTCAATGAGTACTGGCTATCGCGCGTTGATGGTTTCCGTAAGGTTCCCGTCGCTGTGCAGCAAGTAACCGACTAGTCCGAGCAATCTCTTATTCATGCAAAAACGCCGGCGCTTCAACTAGCGCCGGCGTTTTGATTTTATATGGACCTGGGTCTATTTCATTTCTCGGTCAGTGATGGTACGAAACCAGCGCGATGATCTTCGTCTCGGGCGTCCCAGACAACCATGATTTTATCGACGGCTACGAAACACATCTTTTTGTCGTTGTCTTTAATGTGCAGAACGCCGCCTTCAACCTTGATAACTTCGCCACGCAGACTCGAAGCTCCGCCACAGTAAACATCTAACTTCCTGCCTATCATTTTGGATAAGAATTCTTCCAAGGCTTTGCCGTCCGTGGTTTGAAATTAAAGTGTTAACTTTCCTCGCCAGCCATCAACGTAGCATGACTCAGAATTCGCGCTACGTGTTTTCCTTGCCGTTTGTAAAGGTGATCTTGACCAGGGGGATCACGTCAGGGTCGTGTTGTTGCTGACGCTCAAACTCGATTAGATCAAAGTATGCACACCGGGAGGTGTCAGGAAACTCGCGGCACACCGCCGGTCTTGCATCGTAGATAGTGCACTTACGCGTTTCCTGATTCAGAAACATACAAGCCTGCCCAAATAGACGATCCGCTTTGCGCCTCAGAATTCGTTCTTTCCCAAACAACTTGGTGAACCGCTGACTTGCGACCTCAGGAATCACGCGAAAGTGGGCCGCCAGTCTTCTGATATCACGGGGCGTAACCTGAACGCGATCATAAATCGAGCAACAGTAGGCGACACACTTATCGCAATCATACTTCAATCCCTTGTAGGTACTGACTGACGCTAGACCCATGTTCGCTGATACCTTTGTTCTTATTCCTGAGTGCCTCCGAAATACATCTGCGCCGCTAAATCAAACCAAACTATACCAAACGATATCAGCGCCTTTTTGATTTTTTATATTCGGCGAGCAGCAAATCCATAAACTCACCGCGATGTTCGTAAAGTCTCTTCGGTTCGCGCGGTTCATGCTTGGCCAAAGCATATGCTGTAATGATAGGAAGCGCCACTGTAGAATCCACATAACACACCACCGCATCCGGCAAGCGTTCGGGATCTACCTTTCCCCATGAAACAGCTTCACCAGGTGTCGCGCCGGACAGGCCACCGGTATCGGGTCGCGCGTCGGTTATTTGCAGAAAGTAGTCGTGCCCGCGTTCATCAATGCCGAGCACCTCTTGAATTTGCGGCTCCGTCTGCAGCAAAAAATTCTTGGGTGATCCGCCACCAAGAATAAAGCAGGCAGATCGTCCCGACTTCGTCTTGCCGCGACTTTTGCCATTTCGGGCTTTTCCCGCCGCCGCGTTACGTTTGGCAGCCAACACAATCGCCGCAGTTTCGTTCACATCCAGAGACGGATCAAACGCCAGTTTGTTGCCCTGGAGGGCCTTCGCTGCCACATTCATGCCGATCGAAGAATCCCCCGGTGACGAAGTGTAGATAGGCACAGCGTATTCGTAGGCAACCGCGAGCAACGATTTGTCTTTCAAGCCCAACTTCCGCTCACGCTCGTGCACATAACGCCCGGCAAGATAGTGAAACTCCGCTGTAGACATGGTTTGCTGAAACTCTTTTCCCGCGATTATCTTGCGGAAGAAGGCGTCTGTGTCGAGCAACACAGAATAATCGAAGAAGATGTCATAGATACGAACTACTTCCTCTTCGCGCAAGACAATGTCGGAGATTTGCGAACTCCCCTGATGCATAGACAAACCAATGCCGAAATGAGTGTCGTGATATAGATTTGCTCCCGTCGAAATGATCCAGTCGACAAAACCCGCTTTGATTAACGGAATGAGCGCCGATGTTCCTAAACCCGCGGGCGTGAGCGCTCCGGTGATTGATAGGCCCACTGTAACTTCCGGTTCCAACATCTTCAGCGTGAAAAGTTGGCAGGCTTCGCGCAGGCGCGCGCCGTTGTAAGCCAAAAACGACTCATCAACTAACTCCACTACAGTTGTGTTTCGAGTTATGGGAGCGGGATCGATCCGCCGTCCTTGTAGAAACTTGCTGGTTCGTTTTGCCATTGTCTCAGTAGCCTGCGATCCCTAATTCCGAATTATCTCGCCTGGCTCATTTCGTTTGAGTTCGCGTCTGCGGCTCGTCTTATTCGCAGTCGACCAATACGACGCTCATCTGCTTCCAGAACTTCAAGGTCGAGTCCGCGAAAAGTAAGGTGCGCGCCCGGTGGTGGTACTTTGCCCGATTCGTTGATCACGAGGCCGGCGATCGTCGTAAAATCATCGGCTTCGATTTCCATGCCGAAGAGTCGCTCGATCTTTCCGATCTCCGTAGAGCCGAGCACTTCATAACATCCTTTGCCCTCTTCGACGATGTCTTTTAGTTCCTCACCAGCTATATCTTCATCTTCGATCTCGCCAACAATTTCCTCGAGTATGTCTTCAACCGTTACCAGGCCTGAAACGCCGCCGTATTCATCGATCACCATCGATAACTGCACGTGCGCCTTTTGCATTTCTGCGAGGAGCTCGGCGACAGCCTTTGTCTCGGGAACGAAGTAAACGGGGCGCACAAGTCGGGAGATGGGACCGTCTTCGTCGCCCTCTGCCCACCGCTGAAGGAGGTCGCGAACATAGATGATCCCTTCAACGTTATCAATTTGGTCTCGGTATGCAGGTAGCCTTGAATACTTCGATTCGATCATGACGTCTCGCGCCTCACGAACGGTTGCGGCGGCTGGTACTGCAACAATGTCAGGACGGGGTGTCATAACTTCACTGACACGGGTGTCGCCAAACTCCAGTATCGAGTGAATCAGCTGGCCCTCTTCCTCCTCAAGTATTCCTTCGGCTTCGCCTACGTCGATGAACGCTTGAATGTCATCACCGGCGTCCTGCGCCTCCTCATCAGCGCCGTGCTCCTGCTCCTGTTCCTTGCGTCGCGAGCGGTCAAACAACCTGTGGAAAGGATCAGCAGCGAAAGCCATCAACGGCAGGAACGGACGTATCGCCGGCAAGAGAAATAGCAGGGTTCCTTCCGGATCGCGCGTTGAAATGAATAAAGGGATCAGCTGGCGAAAGATTCCAGCTAGTGTTAGTCCTGCGAAGAGGCCGATCAGTATAAAGCGCCGCTCCCGAAACAATGCCAGCGAGATCGAGGTTATGAGCACGGCCACGACTACCAGCAAGATCTGGATCGTCGCGGAAATGGCGAAACTAAATCTCGGACGATTCTCGAGCACCTGCTTCAGGAAGGCTGCTGAACGTATCTTCGAGCGTTCCTCGGCCTCGGTGATCAAGCGGCGAAGGCCGACGTCGCTCAGTTGGCCGAGAGCCATGTCGACCGTTGCCAGCAGGGACAACCCAACCAGCAACAGCAAAGTTAGAATGAGCTCAATCTGCATTTAATTGGTAAATAGTAAATATTAAACAGTGAATGGTAAATAGTGAGTGGGAGATAGTGGGTGGACAGCACATAGTCAGTCATAAAAAAGCGGATTTCCATATCAAATTTCACATTTGTCATTTTTCATTGAAGAAGGTAGTTTCCATGGAAGACCGTAGTTGCCAAGTCTTCTCACTGCGCGCGCAACGCTTCTCAGTGGCGCAGGGCTTTTGTCTTAAATGACAAATGAGAAATATGAAATATGATTTGAAAAATCCGCTTTTTCTTTGTTCATTTGCAAATGCTTATATACCAAGCTTCCTTCTAAGACGAATCTCCAACCGATTCATTTCACCTCTATCGGTTGAATGATCATAGCCGCAGAGATGAAGGAGGCCATGCAGAATAAGCTGCGCAATCTCCTGATCGAGAGTCAGTCCGTTATCCTTCGCCTGTCGCGCCGCCTGCGAGGCTGAGATCACTATATCGCCAAGACTCGCATCTTCCTGTTTTTCGAATTCATTCTGGTCCGCCGGAAACGACAGCACGTCAGTAGTGCCGGGCTTGTCACGCCAGCGACGGTTGAGACCTCGCATGGTCGCGTCTGAAACAAACGCCACGGTCGCACCCTTGACCTTCACAGGCAAAACCGTGGTCGCCTTGGTAACAAACGCAGTCCAGCGAGCGCAATCAATCGGTATTTTGCGCTGCCGGTTAACAACTTCGATCATGATCCATCCACAGATTACACACGTTAAACGGTTGGCGATGAAACGGTCAGGATCGAATCTGTGAAATCTGCGTCATCTGCGGATAGCCAACTAGATGCTTCTCTTATTGGAATGTTCTTCGTAGGCCTTAATGATCATCTGGACGAGCTTGTGGCGCACCACGTCCTTTTCAGTGAAATAAATGAATTCAATTCCGTCCAGATTTGCGAGTACGCGTTCAGCTTCAATCAGGCCGCTGCGCTTTCCTGCGGGAAGATCGACCTGGGTGACGTCACCCGTGATCACGGCCTTCGAGCTAAAGCCAATGCGGGTCAAAAACATCTTCATCTGTTCGCTGGTGGTGTTCTGCGCCTCGTCAAGTATGATGAAGGCATCCGAAAGGGTCCGGCCGCGCATAAATGCCAGCGGCGCTACCTCAATCACCTGCTTCTCCAGCAATTTGGTTACACGTTCGTAGTCG
>JALYTI010000251.1 GCA_030854375.1 Acidobacteriota bacterium
AGCCGAAACACGCCCAAATCCCTCCGAAAAGAACCGATCGCAATTCATTCGCAATCCAAACCCAACATGGATTCGAGAAGCGTTTTATGAGGGCACCCGATATGGACAGTTCGGTATTCGATATCCAACACGTTTGGCAGATGCAGCGAATCAGCTATCCGCAGATTACGCAGATTGCACAGATTTCAAGACGCGATAATAGACAGCCATGTAAGAGTCAATTTGAAATGGGCTTGAACGCTGTAGTCGCATTGCTCATCGTGCGCTGACTCACTTTGCTTTTCCCAATCTGTGTAATCTGCGTAATCAGCGGATAGCTGGCGTATTCGCATGTAAATAACAAAAGGCCAGAGGACGCTTCCCCGGGCCTTCTATTTTATATCTAATTACTTCGAGCTTATGCTGCCTTTTGTAAAAGCACAGCCTTGTTCTCCCGCAGGAGCTCAATCGCCTTCTTCAACTGCAAATCTTCAACCGAAGGCTTTGCCGTTGTTTCGGGTGTGACGTCGTGCTTGTCATTTGAAGGAGCCGGCTTGGCCGCCTGATCGTCATCATTTCCAGTCAAACTATCGGGATCAATTACGTCAGCGAGTTCAGGCCGTTTAACTTCGACTGATGGAGTCACGCCTGAATGGCTGCGGTCCTCTCCCAGAAAAGGCTTGCCGCTGGCAGATGCCCATTTAACGGTTGTGAGTAGTAATCCATCACCGGCGCGCAACGTGAACAGCTGTTGCTCGGCCCCGGCGCCAAAGCTCTTCTCGCCCACAACCTGTCCGCGGTTCCGCTCCAGTAATGCGGACGCGACCACTTCGGCTGCTCCCGCCGTCCCGGCATCTATCAAGGCGACAACGGGGCCTGAAAAAATCGCCGCCTTAGGATCCGCAGCAAACGTCTTTAACGTCTTCGCCTCACGACCTGACGTTTGAGCAAGTGTTCCTTCCTTGATAAAAAGATTTGCCACTGCAACTGCCTCGTCAAGCGAGCCACCCGCTGTGCCACGCAGATCCAGAACCATCTTCTGCGCCCCTTGCTTGATCAAATCCTGAATGCGCGCACGAACGTCTGCCGCCTCGCCCTGGGCGAAACTATTTACCCGAAGAATGCCAATACGGCCGGCTTCCATTTTGGCTTCCGCCGCTGGAGCTCGAAAGGCACTTCGTTTCACCGTCAGCGTAAGCGGCCGGGCGTTGGCCCGGAGAATGCGCAGCTTCACTTCAGAGCCTGCACCACCGTTCAGGAGTTGTTTCGCGTCGTAAAGAGAAATGTCTCGCGTGGCTTTACCGTCGATATACTCGATAATGTCTCCGGCGCGAACGCCGGCCAGATCCGCGGGCGAGCCTTTCATCGGTGCGATGACATACAGGTAAGACGCAACCTGGGAAAGTTCGGCGCCAATTCCCACCTGACTGCTCTTTGCATCTTCGTTAAATTGCCTGACCTGGTCTGGTGTTAAATAGGTTGAATAGGGATCGAGACCGTATGCCAACCCACGTAACGCGCCGGCGCGCACCTTTTCCATGTTTGGCTCATCAACATAATCGTTTTGAATGTGCTGCAGCACGCTTTCAAAAATGCGCAGCTGCGCGTTTGGATCGTTCGCCGGCTGTTGAGCGCGGGTAGAAATCCAACCGCCAACGACGGTATAAATAGCCAATGTGGCCGACAAGAGAATCAGTATAAACTTTGTGCGAAATGACATTAGTTACCTCATGCTATCCGGTAAAGACTGAGCATTGATCCGGCGCCAGTATGCGCTTTGGGCGAGCCAGTCGTATCATACATACGGTTAATGGACGGTGCAACTCAACTTTATGCCTCATTTACTCAGGCTTTTGGATCAACTTGGTGGTAAAAATAAGACGGTGCTGATTGCATAACGCAAGCTGCTGTTAATGGAAAGACCCGCAGAACAACCCGCTATCCATGCTCCTATTGTCGCTCTTGACCTGGGTGAAAAGCGCGTGGGCGTAGCAATTTCCGATGCGCTGTCAATTTCAATTAGCCGACTCGACGCCATTCCCCGCACCAATTGGAAACAACTCCTGCGCGACGTCGACAACTTAGTACGTCGCTTTGACGCTCAAACCGTGGTAATTGGTTTACCGCTCAGACTAAATGGTTCCAGTGGAGGCCCGGCTCTGGATGTTCGTGCCCTGGCCCACAAGTTCGCGCGATCCCTAAAAGTCCCGGTCTACCTCCAGGACGAACGGCTGACCTCGTTTGCCGCGGAACATAACCTTCGAATGGAGGGTCATCAACGGGACGCGGTTTCCACGCGCGTTGACAGCGAGGCGGCGGCTGTCATTCTTCGAGACTTCTTGTCTGCCGACCAGGATAGAATACTCGTGGCTGGTTCCTGAACTAATTTCGACTTCGCCATAGTCCACTATGAAACGCATCCTCTTACTTCTTGTTTTTCTTATATTGCTAGGCGCGGGTGCCGCATCCGTCTGGATCTATCGAGACCTTCATACACCCGTCCAACATACTAAGCATGGACGATATGTAGATATCCCTCGGGGATCTTCGCCGGCCGTTGTAATAAACAAGCTTGCTGCCGAAGGAATCATCAAACACAAGTGGCCTCTAATGGTTTACCTTAAGTTAACTGGAAAGGCTTCTCAGTTTAAGGCGGGTGAATATGACTTTCCCTCCCCAATTTCGCCTCTCACGGTTTTTGCCAGGCTTCGCGAGGGTGAACAGCGGCTGATCCGATTGACCGTAGTTGAAGGCTGGACGCGGTGGGACATTTCAAATGCCATGTTCAAAATTCCGGAGCTTCACCTCGCCGACGCGACCTCGGCCCTTCCGTTAATGGATAACGTGAGCTTGATACGCGACATTGATCCAGCGGCAACAAATCTTGAAGGGTATCTCTTTCCCGACACTTACGATTTCCCTCCGGATACCAAGCCAGCTGAAGTGATCGCAATTATGTTGAAGCGATTTCATAAGGAGTGGAAACCGGATTGGACACAACGAGCGAGCACGCTGGGATTGTCACCGCGGAAGGCGGTAACAGCGGCGTCGCTAATCGAAACCGAGGCGAAGCTCAGCGATGAACGCCCGCTGATTGCGTCGGTTATTTACAATCGTCTCAAGAAGGAGATGCCGCTGGCGGTGGACTCCAGCATCATTTACGCTTCCAAGCTCGAGGGCAAGTGGCGTAACGATGGAAAGGTTTATCGAAGCGACGTTCAACGCAGATCGCCTTACAACACTCGCCTGCACGCTGGACTGCCGCCGGGGCCAATCGCCTCTCCCGGCAGAAGCTCGCTTGAGGCCGCGCTCAATCCCGCCGAAACAGATTATCTTTATTATGTTCGAGAGCCGTCGCGCAATGATGGCGCGCACAATTTTTATAACAATGAAAACGACTTTGGCGGTGGTGTAAGGGCCTTACGGAATTGGGAACAGCAAAGAGATGCGTTGACCCCGAAATAATGGCTCGGCAAAGATGGCCGCGCTACCGGTGTTAGTGTGAAGAAATGGAGTAAGAAGGCGATTTTTAAATTCCGAAAGAAGTAGAGTAGTTTCGGTCATAAGTCACACCAGCCCTCGCTAAAAGATAGTGGTGACGAGATCAACTCCAGATAAAATAAAGCATTGCTCACGACCGGTGCTTGAAATCGATGAGGCCTTAATCTATTCTCGACTTATGATCTCCCTTCGTAATCGATCGTCTTGCAAAAGGGTGTTTTGTATGACAAGGCTTATAAGCGTGTTGCTCATAGTGATGGTAAGCGCGGTCTCCGCATGGTCCCAGGGTAAGGGTGTTGACAAGCAGAGCGAGCGGGTTCGAGATAGTGCCAATAGATCAGCTGGAACTAACGGTACGAAGACCGATACCGGCTCAGGCAGAGGAATAGATTTTGGCAAGGGCCGAACACCCGAAGTTCCACCCCTTCCCAACCCGTATCGCATAGCCTCTCGGCGTGACGTAATACTTAAGGCTATTGCTGATGTTATGCGAGATCGGAAGTTAATTGTTGACGAAGCTGCATCCAAGCCGTCCGACGGCATCATCGTTAGCCAGCCTTACACTTTTATTAAGGGCGCCGTCGTTACGCAATCCGAGCTCGGTCGTTACGCAGATGTAACTACTTCGAGCGCCCGGGGCTGGACGCGAGGTCGGTACACGATCACGGTTGAAGTTCAACCCATTGATGGCAATAATGCCAACGTCTCCGTTAACGCAAAGATTGAAGGTAGAACAGACGGAGCGACTGGGGCCGAGTGGACCACCCTACCAAGCTCCGGCGTTGTAGAAGATGAATTCCTATCGGCATTGATTACCAGCATCACGGGTGCTCCGCCACCAGGGCGCGTAGAATGAGACGTCTGTGATAGAGCCTTAGTTAAAGTAATACTTAAACAAGACGGTTTCTTAAATGATTAGTGATTCCCAGGAGCATGAACTGTTTGGCGAAACGAAGAGTTCGCTGGGAGCGAAGGTAGCAGCCGCTATCAGCGCGGTTGTTATCACAGCCCTTGTGCTTGCCGGCTATGCTCTTCTCCGGCGACGGCACTTCCAGAACACTAGTGCTTCCACACCGCAAGCGCAGACCTCTGAGCCTAAAGGACCACCGAAAGCACTGATTTTCGTCGACGACGTACTACCGCAAG
>JALYTI010000252.1 GCA_030854375.1 Acidobacteriota bacterium
AGGAAAGTCCTCAGCTAACAAAACTTGCGCCGCGATTAAACGATTGTGCCATCCTTAATCACAGCGTTTTTTGGAACGATAATAATGCCGTCGCGAATGTAATAAGAATTATCTGCGCCATCTGCTTCAAGCGCGTTTGATTCGTTAACAAGCCGCACGCCACTTCCGATGCGGGCATTCTTATCGATAATTGCCCGGTTGATAACTGTTCCCTCCCCTATCCCAACGCGTGGGAGATTCGCAATAAGATCGTCGCGCATTTCTTCAATCGTTTGATAGTAATCGGCGCCCATCATGAAGGAAGAATCAATGCGAACTCCTCTAGAAATTCTGCTTCTCAAACCAATAACGGAGTTTGTTATCGCCGCGCCGCTGACGATACAGCCGTCGCTGAGGATCGAGTCCTGAATCTGCGACTCTTCAATCTTCGAAGGCGGCAAGTTACGAGCTCTGGTGAACACCGGTGCTTCCGCATCAAACAAGTTGAATTTTGGAATCTTGGATGTCAGATCCAAATTCGCTCGGTAGAATGCGCTTATCGTCCCAATGTCTTCCCAGTAGCCGTCGAATAAAAACGCCTGGACGTTGCCGGTTTTTATCGCGTTTGGGATTATCTGTCGTCCGAAGTCGTGCCCAATTAGATCATCGGTGAGTAATTGCTCCAATCGATCATACTTGAAAACGTAGATACCCATCGACGCCAGGAAGGGCAGACCACTCGCTTGTGCCTCGTTCAAGCCGAGGTTGGTTGTGTCAACCCGCATCGATTGCAGTTCATCACCCTTTGGTTTTTCCTTAAATTCAACGATGCGCCCGCTAGCGTCCGTCTTTAGTAAGCCAAAGTCGCTCGCGGCTGCCTCATCGCAAGGAGTGACTGAGACCGTTACATCCGCGTTGCTTTCAAAATGGCGCTGGAGGAATTGCCTGTAGTCCATGCGATAAAGATGGTCGCCCGAAAGTATGAGGAGGGTATCTATTCCCCAGTCGTCAATGTGCGGCAGGACCTGACGCACGGCATCAGCGGTTCCCTGAAACCATTGGGGACTTTCGGGGGTCTGTTCGGCGGCTAGTATATCGACAAAACCATTTGAAAACTGGGAGAAACGGTAGGTCTGCGCGATGTGGCGATTAAGCGAAGCTGAATTGTACTGAGTCAGCACAAACATCTTGAATACATCGGAGTTAATGCAATTCGATATGGCGATATCGACGAGCCGGTACTTTCCACCCAGCGGAACTGCGGGCTTCGACCGTTGCTGCGTGAGCGGAAACAAACGCGTCCCCGCACCGCCACCAAGAATTACTGCGAGCAGATTATGCTTAGCGGGCATTCCAATGTTTGTAAACTTGAAGTCGGAAAACTAGAGCGAGGATAGACGCAAAGCGTCCAGCGTTTCAAGCGATGTCGCAGAAGGGCAATGGGCAGTTTGAATCTTGGCGGTCTTTCTCATTAGCACCGTGGCTTCAGCCCGGTGACTATTGATTGGGTTTGATAGGTAAACCGTTTAAACGGTTTTCGATTGTTCAGGGCCCTGGATTCACCGCGCTAAAGCGACGGTGCTAATGAGAACCAGAGCGGGCAAACTACACAACTACCTGTAAAAGATACGGTTGAAGATCGCTCGATTCGTCGCGATTAGTACTGCGCTGGACTGCGTGTGTCGATCCTTGCGCCCGCTGCTTCCTGCGCAATCTTTACTCCAACACTCGCGCCGATGCGGGTTGCCCCAGCTTCGACTAGCTTGCGGGCATCTTCCAGACCTTTGACACCACCTGAGGCCTTAACCCCAAGGCCGGCGCCAACAGTGCGACGCATTAAAGCTATATCGGCGACGGTGGCGCCGCCTTTTGAAAAACCTGTCGAGGTCTTCACGAAGTCTGCGCCGGCATTCTTTGCGGCCTCGCAAGCACGAACCTTTTCAGCGTCAGTCAGCAATGCGGTCTCAATAATCACTTTGCACGTGACGTTGTACTCGTGTGCTACCTCTACAACAGACCTGATGTCATGTTCCACAAGACAGTCGTCGCCGCTCTTCAGCGCACCTACGTTGATCACCATGTCCACTTCGCGCGCACCGTCGAAGATCGAGCGACGAGCTTCGTAGGCCTTCACATCTGAAAGCGTGGCGCCGAGAGGAAATCCGATCACTGTGCACACAGGAACTCCCGTACCCTGGAGATTACAGGTCGCAGCGCGGACCCAGGTTGGATTCACACAAACCGATGCGAAGTGATAGCGGGCCGCTTCCTCGCACAATTTTTTGATGTCTTCATCGGTGGCTTCAGGTTTCAGCAGCGTGTGGTCAATCAGGCCGGCCCAATCTCTGGCAGAAGAAGTTTCGCCCAGCACCAAACCGATGCGGGAGGCGCCTGCATCAACGATCCGGTGCATCCGCTCAGGACAGCGGTTAAAACATTCGGAAGTGCAGCCGCAAAGTGAAGCCTGATCCCCGCCATCGCCGTTGAGACGCGCGACAATGGCGTCAGTGATCTGATCGATAAGAAGCTCGAGATCGCCGTTATGTGAACTATTGTTGGGCATTGCCTCAGAATAGTGACTGCAAACAACCTACTTGCTGTTGTCTTCGTTCAAAAGGAATGAATCGAGAAACCTGGCTTTTACTTCCTGACGAAGCTTTGTGATGTCAGGCGGATCGCTCACACTCGAACGTGCTACAAAAACAGTTTGGTAAAGTCGTCTCTTGACCCAATAAGCGCGGGCGGTGGCCGAAAGTCCTCCCGGAAGCTCCAACATCCATTCTCGTCCCACGTAGTTATTTAGCTTAATCTCCTTCTCGCCTTTTAGTGTGCCTCCACTTGCGGCGACCCCGCCTTCCCGGCCGCGATCCAGCATTTCTCGGATGGCGTTAGCATCTGTCACCTCGTCGGGAAATTGCAGGTAAGACACTACGTAACCCGCCAACTCAGTCTCGAGCGACATTACGTGGTTTTCCAGCTCAGGGTGCCCTGTTACTGCCGTTGTTTGCTCCGAAGGCTTGGCAGGCATTAAGACTTTGAACCCTGCATCGACAGGCGCAACATTGATCCACGTACCAGACTCAACGCGGACCGCAGACTGCTGGCCCACAACAGTAATAAAACTTAGACAGATAAATATCGCAAGGAGTAGGGTTTGCTTCATGTTGGACATTCTAACACGGGCTGAATTTGCGTGTTATTCGCGCCGCTTCAGCCACGAGTCGGTTCAGTGCGATTCAGTTAAGCGCGGTATGGCTCACGGACGATGAGTAACATTGCATGTGACCATTGAACTTGGAGCTTTGATCTTTGTTCTTTTGTATTGCCTTGGCCCGCGGAGCGGGCGGGGGCATAAAGCCTGGGGTGGAGCGCAGCGGAACCTCAGGAACCGGGGTGGTTAACAACCCCAGCGCGCGAAGTGCGCGGCAGCGGAGGGGCGGCTGCACTATCTGCGAACTGTGAACCTCTCGGTTGCTGCCGCCCGACTTCGCGGTCTCAGTTTCGTAATTCTTGTCGGCCGGAACAAACGTTCAAAGAACAAGGCACAAAGAACAAGTTACAAAGGCCAGGGAATAAAGATCACCAATCAAAGAACAAAGGACCAAGCAAATTCGCGTTTGGCAATCACCAGGAAGGAACTAACAAAGATACTGTCGTTCAACCGCCTGGATCTTTGCGACTCTTTTGCGGTGTCGCTCTTCGGTCATCTCAGTGCCCAGCCAGGCTTGAACAATCTCGCGCATTTCGGCGCTGGTTATGGTCTTGCTTCCCAAACTAAGAACATTCGCATCGTTATGCTCGCGCGAGTTACGTGCGACTGCCACCGAATAGCAGGCCGCGGCGCGCACGCCCGGTACCTTGTTCGCCGTCATTGCACTCCCTACGCCCGCGCCGTCAATAACAATACCCAGATCCGACGCTCCTTCCGCGACGCTTCGCGCGACTGCATAAGCAAAGTCAGGGTAGTCAACAGCGTTTTCCGAGTCGGTCCCGAAATCATGGACCTGATGGCCCAGTCCACTGAGGAAGCTTTTGAGCTCTTCTTTCATTTTGAAGCCGCCGTGGTCGGCGCCGACCGCAATTAACCGCGAAGCCTCTGAACCGCGTCTTGGTACACGACGAACAATCTCAATCTTCTTCTCGCTGACAATATCCGCGGCTAACGGGGTCAGACGCGCGCCTTCGGCAATTCGCAGCACCGCGCCGTTAGCGAGATCGCGAACATCGTCCTCGGTGATGACGGTCTTTGACGATTCGTCGCGTGTCGTCGTTGCCTCAGAGGAGGTCACCGCGGTTTTTGGAACGGTATCGACAAAACGGCTGGATGTCGCACTAGAGACCTTATCGTTTTCCCCTTCCTGCGGAATAGCTTTGTCGAGCACGTCTCGAACCAGCGCTCGGATGCGGTCACGTGTGGAATTATCGTCCATGGATCAGAGGTCAGAAGTCAGAGGTCAGAAGTCAGAGGTCAGAGGTCAGAAGTCAGTTGTCAGTTGTCAGTGATTAGCAGTCAGTAGTTAGTGGTTACCGTTAGCATTCGAGGATCAGCAAGCCGTAGAAAGGTGTCAATGTCTTCAGCTATGCCGC
>JALYTI010000253.1:0-307 GCA_030854375.1 Acidobacteriota bacterium
CCTGAGACCGAGCTGCACAAACCCTGGTTCGCTGCGAACGAGACACGACGTCTCCGAAAATTCGTAAGCACCCCGAAGCAGCTCGTCATGGCGATTACGAAGCTGCAAAAAGTATTCCCGCTGCGACAGCCTTAAGTCGGCTTCGGGTTCTACACGGAGTTAGATTCAAGAGCGAGAGATGTCATTGTGAGATTTGGATGAATGGTCGAACTGAACTTGCGAAATATGGATGAGCTACGAAATAAGTGACAAGTAAACGATTATTCGTTTCCAATAAAATGGAAGTGCTGATCCGGCAGAGGGTAAG
>JALYTI010000253.1:317-4553 GCA_030854375.1 Acidobacteriota bacterium
GGCGAATATCGCGACGGGCCTTAAGCCTGGCGGTAGTGGATCGATCTTAGTGAAGGCGCCTTCGGCTGGTCTTTAAGCCGCCGTTTCGTGATCTTGAATCTCTTCAGCGAGATTGTTACTTACGTCCTCAATGCTTTCGCCTGGATCGACGGACGAGATCTTGTAGCGCTTGACCTTCGTATTCAGCGTCGTGAGCTTGACACCAAGGAGCTGCGCCGCGCGAGTTTGATTGCCGCCCGTTCTCACAAGCGCGCTACGAATAAGTTCTGTTTCGAATCGTTGAACTTCATCGTAAAGCTTGACGCTTTGTTTAGTGTTCTGCTGAGAAACCCGCAGCGATTCAACTTCTCTTAACAAAGTAAGCGCAACCTCTCTCAATGTATTGAGTCTGTTGTTCAAGGCCCTGTCGTGCAGAGGTGCCGGAGAAAGGGCAGCCTCGTTTGAAGAACGCTCATCTGTAGCCCAGCCTAATGAACTGCTCATGATATGCCTCCTGGTGCATGCGATTGCGTCTGGGGAGGCGCAGGATCTCTTTGGAATTTGCTGACGGTCTACCTCAATGTGAACAGAACCACACTGAACCGTCTTTGCTACGAAGATACGTAAGGATGCACGGAAAACTTCCGAAATTGTGACGAAGAGGCCAGAGGATGGGATAAATAGGCTAAGGGGAAGCTCGAACGCGACAAAAGACCAGCCCGGCTGTTCCAACGATCTTAACCGCGTAAAACGCTGCGGCGGCGGAGCGCGGCTGCGCGCGTGAGGGGGACGAGAGCATCAGTGGTGCCTTCAGCGGGAGGTTCGACGAAGTTAGTTAACTCATCGGCGTGTGACTGCAGGTATTGAAAGAAACGTTCAAACTCGCACTGCATCGCGTCCATCTTTTCGCGCATATTAAGAATAATTTCTACGCCCGCAAGGTTTACACCCAGATCACGCGTGAGAGAGAGGATTAGCTCGAGCCGCTCCAGATCGGGGTCGGTGTAGAGGCGCGTGTTGCCGTCAGACCGCGAAGGCTTAAGGAGTCCCTCGCGTTCGTAAAGACGCAGCGTCTGCGGGTGGATGCCATACTGATCCGCGACAGCGCTGATTGTGTATGTTTTCGCCTTGCGTTTCATAAATCCTGGTCTTGGGTCTTTGGACTTTGGTCTTCGATAGCGTTCCTCAAGTGGCTATGTTCTTCTCCTAAGACCAAAGCCCAAAGGCAAAAGACCATCCATTTATTCCAGACCCATTTCCACTCGCGGGTTATCTGCGTTCATCTTCGAATACTGCCGCAGCAGCTCCTTCGTTTCTTCTGAGATCATCTTCGGCAGGGTCACTTGTACGTCAACAAACTGATCTCCTCGCGCGCCAGGCTTTCGTAAAGACGGTGCGCCACGTTGCCGTAGGCGAAACTTTTGTCCCGACTGCGTGCCCGGAGGGATCCGCAATTGCGCCTTGCCCTCTACGGTCGGAACTTCAATCTTTGCTCCCAGCGCAGCCTCGGGCACCGTGATGGGAACAGTGACGTAAATGTTGTCGCCTTTACGAGTGAAATATTTATGAGTGCCTACGTTTGTGATGATGTGCAAGTCACCCGCCGGCGCGCCGAGGTGGCCACCTTCACCTTTTCCCGGAATCCTCACGCGCGAGCCTGTCTCAACTCCGGCGGGAATGCGTACTTTTACAGTTTCTGTTTTGGGCATGGTGCCCCTGCCTTTGCACAATGAGCACGGTGAGCGCCTTCGTCCGGTTCCACCGCAGTCGGTACATTCCTGGGCAAAGCGCAAACGGCCGCCTGCGCGTTGTACCTGGCCGGTGCCTTTACAGGTAGCGCAGACCATTACTGGCCCACCGATGTCTCCAGCGCCGTTGCAACGAGAGCATTGTTCAGAACGATTGACAGTAAGGTTGGTCGTTAATCCATTGATGGCTTCTTCAAAAGACAAAGCCAGGGGCATTTCTATGTCAGCGCCGCGCTTCGGCTGGGGCCGAGGCGGTTCCTGTTCCTTCGCCGCTCCACCACTAAACAGGTCGGCAAAGATGTCACGAAAGCTGGTGCCCCCACCGCCCCCTGCGGAGGTTGTCGTGCTCCAGTCGAAGCCGCTGAAATCAAATCCCGGCGCGGTACGTCCGGTTGTTGGTCCACCGCCGCGCGCAGCGGCGTCGGCAAGGTTGTCGGAATATTGACCAAAGCGATCATAGACAGAGCGCTTCTTCGGATCCGAAAGTACATCGTGCGCTTCCGTAGTGAGCTTGAAACGATCTTCAGATGCTTTGTCTCCCGGGTTAACGTCCGGGTGATACTTGCGCGCAAGTCGCCGGTAAGCCTTCTTGATCTCTTCAGGCTTGGCGTCGCGCTTGATGCCCAGTACTTCGTAATAATCTTGCTTGGCCATGTTAAAAACTGACGCGGTGACGAGGAGACGAGGAGACGCGGTGAAAGCTAATCAATTTCTCCCGTCTCCGTTTCTCCGCGTCACCGCGTCAGTTAGTCCTTACTTGTTCTCGTCTACATCGACGTATTCAGCGTCGATAACATTATCGTCCCCCGAAGTCGTCCCGGACGAAGCGCCGGCTGCGGAGGCTTGATCGGCAGGAGGCGTTTCCGTTCCTGACGTTGCGGTCTGTTGATACAACGCTTCTGCCAGTTTGTGCGACGCGGTTTGTAGTTGGTTGAAAGCTTCATTCATTCTTTCCACCCCACCTTCCGCCAACGCCTTCTTGGCTTCCACAATTGCGGTCTCAACCTCACCAGCAACAGCTCCGACCTTTTCGCGATTGTCGGTTAAGGTTTTCTCCATCTGGTAGACGAGTCCGTCCAAACGATTTCGAGCTTCGATCTCTTCGCGCTTCTTGACGTCGTCGGCAGCGTGAGACTCAGCATCGCGCATCATCTTGTCGATCTCTTCTTTCGAGAGACCCGAAGAAGACGTGATCGTAATCTTCTGCTCTCGTCCCGTACCCATATCCTTGGCGGACACGTTGACTATGCCGTTGGCATCGATATCAAACGCCACCTCAACTTGCGGCATGCCGCGAGGTGCGGGCGGGATACCAATGAGATGAAACTTGCCCAGCGTTCGATTGTCACCGGCCATGGGACGTTCACCCTGCAGCACGTGGACCTCCACGGATGTTTGGTTGTCAGAAGCAGTAGAGAAGATTTCCGACTTGCGCGTGGGTATGGTCGTGTTGCGTTCGATGAGTTTTGTAAACACACCGCCCAGGGTTTCAATACCAAGGCTAAGCGGCGTCACGTCAAGCAACAGAATGTCTGTCTTCTCGCCTGACAGTACGCCTGCCTGCACGGCTGCGCCGATGGCCACCACTTCGTCAGGGTTTACGCTCTTATTCGGTTCTTTGCCGAATAAGTCGCGCACCATCGCCTGTACCTTGGGAATACGCGTCGAACCACCAACCAGGACTACTTCATCGATTTTTTTGGCGTCGACTCCCGCATCTTTTATGGCCTGCTCCACCGGTGCGCGCAGGCGTCCGAGGATGGGCTCAGCCAACTGCTCGAACCTGGCGCGGGTGAGCTTCATTGCCAGGTGCTTTGGTCCAGACTGATCGGCCGTAACGAATGGCAGATTGATCTCGGTTTCCATGGTGCTGGACAACTCGATCTTCGCCTTTTCCGAAGCTTCCTTCAGACGCTGCAGAGCCATCTTGTCATTCGAAAGATCTATGCCCTGGTCTTTCTTGAATTCCTCGATAATCCATTCGGTCAAACGTTCGTCAATGTCGTCGCCGCCCAGGTGTGTGTCGCCATTGGTCGACTTAACTTCTACGACGCCTTCGCCCACTTCAAGAATGGAAATATCGAATGTACCGCCACCGAAGTCGAATACCGCGATAGTTTCATCTTTCTTCTTATCCAGTCCGTATGCGAGCGCCGCGGCCGTTGGCTCATTGACGATGCGCATTACTTCCAAACCGGCAATCTTGCCCGCATCTTTGGTCGCCTGCCGCTGAGAATCGTTAAAGTAAGCGGGAACGGTGATGACTGCCTTATCAACCTTTTGGCCCAGATAGTCCTCGGCCGATTGCTTCATCTTCTGCAGGATGATTGCCGAGATCTCCGGCGGGCTCCATTCTTTGCCGCCTGCCACGATACGCACATCGCCGCTGCCTGCGCCCTGTACCTTATAAGGCACTTGCTTTATCTCTTCCGTAACCTCTTCAAAGCGCCGCCCCATAAACCGTTTGATTGAATAAACCGTATTTTCAGGATTGGTAACTGCCTGGCGC
>JALYTI010000254.1 GCA_030854375.1 Acidobacteriota bacterium
CTTGTGCGGTGGCTATCACGCAGGTCCCAGTAAACAAAGTAATAACTAAGAAAGCTATTAGGTATCTCATCTTATTAGATTAACTCCTTTTTAAATCGTCAGAGTTTGTTAGAAAATGCGATTTGGCGTGTTTTCCGAAAGCCTTATTACTTATATCACGTGTCCGATGCGTTTTGCTGGCACCCCAGTTGTCTGCCGGCGCGTGCTAAGCCTTTGTCCAGGCGATAGCTTCCCTTTGAATTGCTACCAGCGACTCGATTCCCCTTGCCGCCAAAGCTAATAAACTATCCATTTGACCCCGTGAGAATGGCTCGCGTTCGGCGGTGCCCTGCACCTCGATAAATCGGCCGTCGCCTGTACACACTATGTTCATGTCGACTTCGGCTCGAGAGTCCTCGTCATACTTCAAGTCGAGCAGGGGCACCTTCTCTACAATACCAACGCTAATCGCAGCCACCTCATTGGTAACAATATTCTTTTGAATCTTACCGGCGCCAAGCAGACGGTTGCTCGCCAGTGCAAAAGCAACATACGCACCCGTGATGGCGGCTGTGCGTGTCCCTCCGTCAGCCTGTAGAACATCGCAATCAAGAGTTATGGTGCGTTCGCCAAGCAGTCTCATATCCGCTGCTGCTCGCAGGCTACGTCCGATCAAGCGCTGAATTTCATGTGTTCGACCTGAAGGTCCACCACGTCCAATTTCGCGCGGTTTTCTTTGTTGCGTGGCGCGCGGGAGCATCGAATACTCGGCGGTTACCCAGCCCTGTCCGCCGTTGCGGAGAAATGGTGGCACTCGTTCGTCCACTGAAGCTGAACAAACAACTCGTGTTTGGCCCATCTCAATCAGCACGGAACCCTCCGCATAGGGAAGATAACCGGGCGTTATTTTGACCGTGCGCAACTCATCGAAAGCACGTCCATCAGTACGTTCGAAGCTCATCGTGTCCCCAAACTTCCACTGCCTCCAGTACCGAAGGTGCAGTTCCCAGGAATCGCTCAGCGACTCGCGCGAACCGCTCAGCCGCATCCGTAACGTAGAAATGATCCAGATCGTCGCAGAGTCGCCGCTCTCGCGCCTCGCGCTCAGGACGAGGAGAAGAAAGCTTGCTGGATTCAAGAAGCGTCTGCACTTCTCGCGCGGCAGCCTCCCCGGAATCTATCAACACAACTTCTTTGCCGATGACTTCGCTAATCACACCACGGAGAATGGGATAGTGTGTGCAGCCGAGCACCAGTGCACCGATCTTGTTCTTTGCCAAATCATTCAAATACTGCTCGGCTACGGTTCGCGCAACCTCTGTTTCGGCCCAACCTTCTTCCGCGATGGGGACGAATAAAGGACAGGCGCGCTCGATCACATCAACTAGCGGATCGATGCCCGCGATCGCGTTCGCATAAGCGCCGCTCTGTACTGTCGCCTCGGTAGCGATTATGGCAATCTTCTTTCCGGCTGCAAATGTTACCGCGGCGCGAGCCCCGGGATCGATTACGCCGATAACAGGCACGCCTACTGCTTGTCGGATGGCCGGTAAGGCCAGGGCCGAGGCTGTATTGCATGCCACAACCAGAAGTTTAATGCCGTGTGCCTCTAGAAATTTTGAGTTTTCAATCGCGTAACGTTCGACCGTCGATAGCGATTTTGTGCCATAGGGCACGCGCGCTGTGTCACCAAGGTAAACAAAGTGCTCCGAGGGCAGACGTTCATGCAATGCGCGATAGACAGTCAGGCCGCCGACGCCGCTGTCAAATATTCCAATGGGAAGGTTAGAAGGCAAGGATGAAGTATGAAGGATGAGAATCAAGGCGGAAGGATGAACGATAAAGGATGAAAAAAACGGCCAATCTCAAATGGCTCTCTTGTTTCATACTTCATTCCTCATCCTTCGATTCCTATTTTGGTGGAGGCGCCGAGAATTGAACTCGGATCCAAGAGAAGACGCCGAAAGACTCTACATGCTTATTCGCTTCTCTTCTTTGTCCGCCGGACTATTGTCCGCCGAACAACAATTCGCTGCATTCTGAGTCAGTGAAGCGACAAGACCTCAGTACGAGCTAGTCCGACTTTGTCTCGCCCAACCTCACGGACCGAAAGGTTGGGCCAGCTCATCTAAGTGACATCTCGATCCGCGCGCATGAGCAACTTGCGGTGAGACGCCCGAGCCTAATTAGGCAGCGAGAGCCAATTCATTGTTATTGGCAATTGTTTTTTCCCTACGCTTTTTAACGAGCTGCATAGAGTAGCCCGGCATGACATCCGTCGGTCGTCCAAACCCCTGTCGAAGCCTGTCGCCCCCCGTTTGCGTGTAGATTATAACAGAGCTTGCGCTATAATCCTTGTCGGCCAAATGGACTCCCCGGAACCCAATCAACCCTTCATCGCTAACGCAACGTAAGGTCTTTATTAAGCTTCAAAAAGGTAGAATTTCGAATGGCTAAAGAATATCGCGTATCTTCGCCACGTGCAGTTTTGAGCGCCCCGCCGGCTCAGCGCCAACATATTCTGCGTAGATTCTGGTTCCCGGCAGTCCTATTTCTGGCGCTAGCTGCCGGCGGCCTGACGGGCATCGTTGCGTCTTATGAGCTTAATTATTCAAGAGCTGCGAATGAAGTTGCGGCCCTTGCGACCTACCGGCCAAGCGTGGTTACCCGCGTGTATGCTGACGACGGCGAGACCGTGATTGGCGAATTTGCTCTCGAAAAGCGCATTCCGCTCAAGTACGAAGAGATTCCGCCTTTAATGAAAAACGCGATCCTGGCCGTTGAGGACGCGCGATTTTACGACCACGTGGGCATCGATCCAATTCGCATCATCGGTGCGACCTGGAAAAATCTCACCAGCGACAAGGTTGAGGGTGGATCGACCCTGACGCAACAACTTGCCAAGAACCTTTTTCTTTCAAAGGAGCAAACCCTAAAGCGAAAAATGAACGAGTGGGCTCTGGCGCTTCAAATTGAGCGTTATTACACCAAGAACCAGATCATGGAGTTGTACGCTAACCACATTTTCCTTGGTGCCAACGCGTATGGCGTGGAAGCCGGGGCTGAAACGTATTTTGGGAAACAGGCGAAGGATCTAACGATTGGCGAAGCCGCATTACTCGCAGGTGTTCCCAAGGCTCCGAGCGAATATTCGCCGACCTCTAATCCGGCAAAGGCTAAAGAACGACGGGACCTGGTTCTCGACTTGATGGCCAAGAACGGTTTCGCGACCCAGGCTGAAGTAGATGCGGCCAGGGCAAAACCAATTCAACTCGCCGATACTGCCTACTATCAATCGCAACCGAAGTCGAGTCCATTTGATTACCCAGTTGAGAACATCAGACAAGAACTTGAAGACAGATACACCACGCGTGTTGCCCAGGGTGGTCTTTCGGTCTACACGACTATTAACGTCGCCGCACAGAAGAAAGCGTATGAAGTGATGCGGGCTGGTTTGCGGCGTTACGATCAATCACATGCCGGCTGGCGATCAAGTTACAAAATAATTCCTACTTCCGCTAATAACGGGCAAGGTCCGCCAACTACGCAGGAGATGAATAACTACAAGGATCCCGACTGGTATGGAAACGATTACCAAGAAGGTCGATTCTTGTCGGGACTGGTAATGAAAGTAGACCGCGTAAAAAACGAGGCTGCCATAAGGTTTGGCAATTACACTGCGACTCTGGGTCCTACCGACATGGGTTGGGCAAAACGTCAGCCCAAAGATGAGTTGAAGATGGGATACCTGGCGGAGTTTCAGATTAAGGAAGTTGATAAGAAGAGCCGGCGACTCAAGGTTCAACTATCTCAGGTGCCGGGCATCCAAGGCTCAATGATGACACTCAACGCTAAGACCGGCGAGATTGTCACCATGATTGGCGGTTATGACTTTTACAGTACCAGCAAGTTTAATAACGCCACACAGGCTTACCGCCAAACTGGCTCTTGTTTCAAACCATTTATCTACACCGCAGCAGTCGAGTGGGGCATGACGCCTGACACAACCGTCAGCGGCGCCCCCATAACCATTGGTAGCTGGCAGCCTCACAACTATGATGGCTCGCTAGAGAATGGCGACCTACCCTTGAAAATGGCGCTCGCCAAGTCAATGAATGTTCCGGCCGTTCACTTGCTGCAGACTGTGGGCATTCAAACAGGCGCTCAGATGGTGCGGCGTTTCGGTATTAAGGTCCCGATGGCGCCGTATCTGCCATCAGCGCTGGGTGCAACAGAGGTCCCTCTGGACCAGATGGTCTCGGCCTACTCAGCCTTTCCTAACAAAGGAATACGCGTGGAACCGCACCTGATTCGACGCGTACTTGATCGTGACGGCGCGGTGTTGGAAGAGTGGGAAAAGACGACTTACAAAGTTGTCAACGAGTATGTTGCATTGACCATGGTCTCGATGATGCGAGGCGTTGTGCAGTTTGGCACCGCAACGGCAGCCAGTTCGATAGGCGTGCCGGTCGCGGGTAAGACAGGTACCGTAAACGACCACACCGACGTTTGGTTCATCGGCTATACGCCGACTTATGTGACCGGCGTGTGGATGGGTTATCCAGGCAAGA
>JALYTI010000255.1 GCA_030854375.1 Acidobacteriota bacterium
CTCAATCCGCATATACTTGCTGAAGGATTAACCTTCTCGGCGGCCTTGCTTCTGATACTGACGGCCCACGAGATGGGTCACTATTTTGCCTGCCGCTATTATGGCGTCAGCGCCACCTTGCCTTTCTTTATCCCGGCGCCTCCCCTGTTCCTGGCCGGCACTTTTGGGGCATTCATAAAAATGAAATCGCCCATTCCATCGCGCCGCGCGTTATTTGACGTGGGCCTGGCTGGTCCGTTGGCAGGCTTTGTGACGCTATTGCCCATTGCCTGGGCTGGATTGGTGACTCTTCGTGCAGCGCCTCCGCATGTTAGCGGTGAGGCGATCATATTTAATGATCCCTTGCTCTTTCATATGATCGCGAAGGTCACGGGAGCCAACCTCGCCGACGCTTTGCCGAATCCGCTTTACATGGCCGCATGGATTGGGTTGCTGGTTACGAGCTTGAACCTCATGCCGGTGGGCCAACTGGACGGCGGACACGGAACATTTGCGCTCTTCGGCCCACGCGCGCACAAACTCATCGGCCGGCTCGCTTTTGTCACGATGGCTCTAATTGCCGTACTGGGATTTATCTGGCATAGCAGTCCGAGCGGTTTCCTCTACACGGTGCTGCTGGCGATCATGTTAAAGGTGAGACATCCGGCTCCTGAGCAGATGGAACCGTTGGGCAGCGCACGGCTCGTCGTAGCAATCATCACCTTGATTGTGTTTGCTCTTTCCTTCTACCCATTTCCGATTACCATCACGTGAGGCAAGTTAGACGGTTTTCCGTATCAGGGTCTTGAAGTATTTATGTTGTTGCGGGCAACAAACCTTTGATCTCGCGCACAACGCGATTTACTTCATCCTGATCCGCCAGCGCAATCATGAAGAACTTATAGCCTTCGTGGAAACAGATAACGCCGTTGGCAAATAACCAGACGCCGCCGAGAAAAGGATTACCACCCACCAGCCAGCTCACCGGCGCGCCAACGATGCTTCCGGGTTGAAGAATCTGCGCAAACATAACCGCCCCGGCCGCACAACTGATAGCCCCGAGTAACGGTGCGCCCACGTACTTAGTGATGTCGCGTTGAAACTCCACGCGTTTGCGATCGGCTTCATCCAGTTGGCCTGCAGCAATCAGTTCTTCCTGCTTGCGCAGGTAGTCGTCAAATCTCTCGCTCAGTTTTCGCGCCCCAAAAAACGGTAGTGCAGAATGCGTCAGCCAGTGAGGATGCGCACCAAGCATCACCACGTCAAGACCGGGCAGCGCCGCACCCAGTCGCACACCTATTACAAGTGAAAACGAAACAACCGCAGCCTTACCGGGATTTTCTTTGATCCATTCGCGCGCCTTCATGATACCGGCGGTCGCAGCGGTGGAGGCCCGCGTTACCTTTGCTCCAGTATCGTAGAACTGAGAAGCACGTTCGTAATACGTCTTCGCGTCGTCCAGTACCTGGCCCGCTTTCTTACTGGCCTGCTTCCCCGCATCACTGGTCGCGTCCCGTATTATCTTGCCGGCTTTTTTTGCACCCCGGGTGGCCTGACCCGCAGCTCGCCGAGCTGTATCACCAAGCTCGCCGTCCTCAGCCATACGCTCAGCTTCCACACGTAGCTTTTCCGCTCCGGAAGTCAGCGTTTGTGCGCCCAGCTTTGCGGCTTCTCCGGCCACGCGCGTGCCTTCGTCTACGAGGTCCGAAATTGCATACTTCTCGTCCAGTTCGCGAGCTTTTCGCCGCGCCGTCTTTTGCCATTCATCAATTTTGTCTTTGTAATCAGCCATATTATTGTAAGAGGTCGGAGAACAGAGGTCAGAAGTCAGAGGTCAGAGGTCAGAGGTCAGAGGTCAGAAGTCAGAGGTCAGAGGTCAGAGGTCAGAGGTCAGAGGTCAGCAGTTAAAAGTGGTGCTACAGCGTCGATCAGCGTGGCCCCCGGCGTCAGTAGTGTTAATTGCCTTCTGGGCTCCGACTTCTGGGCTCCGACTTCTGGCCTCTGACTTCTGGCCTCTGACCTCTGACTTCTGGCCTCTGGCCTCTACACCGTAATACGTCTCGGTTTGGCGGGGGGTTCAATACTATCACTAGATTCTGGCTTGACGCGCCCGTAATCTTGCATCGCCAAAGCCTCCATGCTAAAGTGCGCCCATTCAGTAATTGTCCGCTTTACTGGCAACTCGCCTTCGTTGTTGAGTCAGAACAAAAGCTGAAGAGATTCCAGGCCTCGGGCAGGTTCACCAGGATTTTCCTTACATCCAGACACTAACCATCGCAACTGGATCACAGGGAGTAAGACCTTCGCATTCTGAATAAACCCTTAAAGCCTTTAACTCAACCCCCTAATGAGTGACCGCATGAGGTGTTCCCATGAGTGATGATGAGAAGAAACAAAAGCCGCCCCGGCGTCCGCAAGATTTAACTCCCGCAGACAGGTCCAGCATTATCCGCAAACTTGCGTTTGGTTCCAGACTAAGCGACCGCACGATCTCCCAATTTGCTGAAAGCTCCGTAGTGATCGACGTTCGCCGCCGCCGTTTCGTTTACCGGGCCGGCGACGAAGCAGATGCTTTGTATGCGATTCTAAGAGGTCGCATCAAGCTCTGCCGCCTCGAATCCCATACTGAGCGCGAGGCCGTAATTGATATTTTGCCCGAGGGTTCGCTCTTTGGTGAATCGGCACTCTATTCTCCTGCAGGCCGCCGCGAGAACTGTGCAGTCTCATATGAAACTTGCAAGCTATTGAAAATCCCCGCGCCGCTTTTCAAACTGGCGTTGGCTGAAGAACCCTGGCTTCGCGATTACACAATTCGTTTGATCGGTCAGCGACTTGAAAATGCTGAACAACGGCTCGCTGATTTTGCACTCAATGCTATTCCCGCCCGGCTCGATCGGTTGCTTGCAGATTTTTCCAACCGCTATGGCGTACGTGAATCTGAGGGCGTTCTGATCGACATTCCTTTGCCTCACCGGGAAATTGCCTCGATCGTCGGATCCACTCGAGAGAGCGTCACCGTCCGCTTAAACGCAATGCGTCGCGAAGGTACAATCGAGTTCGTTAATCGACGAATACTGGTGAAGCGCCCCGAGTGGCTGTTGCACTCGATCAATGAGGTCCCGCTGGCCAACTAAGTCTTTGGCCGAATCCTTGCAGATGAAATGCCCTACTTGCCATAAACAAGCTGAATGGCAAGACAATCCCTTTCGGCCATTCTGTTGTGAGCGTTGCCAGCTAATAGATCTGGGAAAGTGGGTCAGCGAAGAGTATCGCGTGCCCGGGAAGCCGGTACCTACAGAGCATACTGAAGAAGGGGAAGGCGCTCTCGAGGGTAAGACGGACAACTAAACAGCGATGACTGCGATCTTGCTCTTGTTGGCGAGAGAAATCATTTCCTCACGATCAAACATCAATGTCTTGCCGGCGCTAACACAGAGGCAAGTCGCGCCTGCCTCAACCATGGTCTCGATTGTCGGTACGCCAACGACCGGCACATCAAATCTCATATCCTGATCAGGCTTTGAAAGTTTTAAAACGGTCAGCGGTCCGCTGCTGAGTTTGATTCCATCCTGCGCGTCCTTGCCGCTGCGCATGAGATTACCAGCGCGCCGAACGGTAGCGTCGGTACCTTCCATTGCTTCAATCGCCACGCAGGCTTTACCTCTTACGACAATCGTCTGACCAAGATTAAGCCTTGCAATTCCCCGTGCAATATCGAGCCCGTATTCAATATCATCACGTTCGGCTGAGGTCGGCTCGCGCCGCGTCAGAGTTCCCGCAGCCGGTAAATAGTCTCCAAGAAAATAGGTTGAGTCGATCAACTCGATACCTTCACTGGCAAGTTCCGCGGCAATAGCTCCTATTAGTGAATCGGTGTTGCGACGTGGCAGCTTCAAAAGCATCTTCAACATTCGAGCGTCAGGTATTGCACGACTAAAGATTTGAATGTGCTTAACCTGTCCTGCCATGATGGCTTTTTCAACTCCTTCGCCTTTGAAGAAGCGAATCATCTTGCCAAGTTGACCCACGCCTACCCAGGCGAGCCGTTCAACTTCTTGCTCCAGCTTCGGATCTGTTTCTTCACGAATGGCAGCGACGGAGAGCGATACGCCAGCCCGCCGCGCCCCTTCCACAACCATGAAAGGAAACCGACCGTTGCCTGCGATTAAGCCGTAACGCATTACGAAAGGATGAAGGCGGAAGGATGAAGGATGAATGAAGGATGAAGGATGAAGGATGAAGGATGAAAAAGATCACGAGCGTTGCGGCTGATCTCGCGAGTTCGCGCTATTTCGACCCACCAGAACTGCGTAGTTGGATTCTTATTCATCCTTCATCCTTCCGCCCTCATCCTTGCGTTCGCCTTCATCCTTATTTTGTGACTCCGCGTTTAGAGGACTCGATAAACTCAATTAGCGATTTCACTTCGGCCGACTCGCCGACCTCTTCCTGAATTCTCTCCAGGGCCTGGGATGTATTCAATTTCGAGGACAGAAGGAGATGAAACGCACGATGCAAAGAGTCGATCACTTCTCGCGAATAACCTCGCCGCTTCATTCCAGTTGTGTT
>JALYTI010000256.1 GCA_030854375.1 Acidobacteriota bacterium
GTTCAAGTTCATCAAAATCGCAGCGGGCGGCGCCGTGACCTGGGAGAATGGAGCGAACCATTCCTACACAGTGCCGGCCAGCGGCACTGGATTCGTAAATGTGAACTGGCAGTACTGATTGAGGAGGATGAAGGCGGAAGGATGAAGGATGAATAAGAGTGCAGGACGGGTTGAGAAAAGGTGTCAGTGTTGGAACTATTAGAGCTTTGTTAAGGGCTTTGCACGAAAGCTCGTGCTGCGATGAAAGCGACAACCTCAGGTCATGGCAAGCTGTCGCCCACTCCGTGGGCTGGCATCGTGTTTGTACCACTAACCTGGGGTTCCGCTACGCTTCACCCCAGGCTTTACGCTATCGCCCGCTCCGCAGGATGGGACTTCTTATGAAACCCAGCGAACCTAATCAAGCCGATCGCCTCGCTATGCGCGAGCGTCCTCCAGGTCAGCCCATCATGCATCAGGATTGGGGCAAACTGCTCTTCATGCATTGGCGCATAGACGAAAAGCTGCTTCGCCCGTTAATTCCAAGTTCGCTTGAAATCGATGCGTTTGATGGGTCTGCATGGATCGCCACCACGCCTTTTACAATGTGGGACATTCGAGCGCTGCCTCCATTCCTTCCACCTGTTCCGGGGCTGAGTTCGGCGCACGAGTTGAACGTGCGAACTTACGTCTATCTCGATAACGTGCCGGGCGTTTGGTTCTTCTCGCTGGATTGCAACAGCACCGCGGCTGTCCTTGCGGCACGAACGTTTTACTTTCTTCCGTATTACAAAGCTGAAATAGAGTTGGAAGAGACTAACGAAAAGATTGACTATTCTTTAGTTCGCAGCGAGGACCCGCCCGCACAATTTGAGGCATCATGGAAGATTGGTGAGGCCCTCCCAACTTCGCCGCCCGGTTCACTCGAATTTTTCCTGACGGAACGCTACTGTCTCTACAGTGAGCGCGACGGCAGACTGCATCGCGCCCGCATTCATCACGAGCCGTGGCCATTACGAAAAGCGAAACTCATTTCCCTGGATTCAAGCATGATCGAGTCACACGGTCTACCCACGCCCAAAGGCGAACCGCTGGTGCATTACTGCGAAGAGATCAGTGTCGACATCTGGCCACTGAAAACAACCTGAGCTCCCTCACGGCCGAATTAAGATCGCTCGTACCGCCTCATTGTTCCCGTCGTTCGGAGCGGGAGTCAGGCCCAGAAGCCTGGTCATGATGTTATAGACCTGAACGTTTTCAAACGGCGCGACTTCTCCTTTCCTGAACCGCCGTCCGTGGGCGATAAAAATGGCCCGCATCGATTCAAGCTGATTGTCGTAACCGTGGGCCCCCCTTACGTGCTTCATGTCACCCTGCGCCTTCATCTCCTCAAAACTTTTGCGGTTAGTCAGAATCCAGCCTTCTTCGGGTAACACCAAGAGTGGAGGAATGCGCTGACTGCTAGAGTAATGAAATCGATCTGGAAGTTCGGTCTTGCGATACACTCGCGCCTGTCGCGGCAATCGGGCCTTTAGAGTTTCGTAAATTCTGTCTTCGTTCCCGACTTTGGGAAAGATGCTGATGATCTCACGCGTCCAGAAAATCCGTTCGGCTAAATTTGTATCGAATAGCTCGTCCAGAATAATGGCATTATTAAAGTCCACCGGTGCCATACCATGATCAGACACAATGATTAAGCTGACCTGATTGAAGATCGCGCGCGCTCTCAATCCGGCTACAAGCCTGGCAACATTACGATCTACCTTCGTCACAGCCTTTCTCGTTTGTAAGGAATCGGGGCCGTAGGCGTGACCTGCGTCATCAACGTCGCTGAAGTACAAGCTCAAAAAAGTAGGTCGCCGACCCCGTGGCAGATCGAGCCACCGCAGAATCGCCTCGACGCGCGCGTTGTTTGGAAGTTTTTCATTGTAGAGCTTCCAGTAAGTCGGTCGAATGCCGCCTATGTCGGCTTCCGTTCCGGGATAAAACATCGATCCGGTTTTTTGCCCCTGCTTTTGGGCGGTGACCCAGATCGGCTCACCCAACCACCAGCGACCTTTTTCGACTTCGTCGCGATCGCTGAGCGTAAAAATCTTATCGAACTTGGTGTCGTAGATATTGTTTTCAATAATCCCGTGATTCTCCGGATAGAGGCCCGTCGCAATGGTGTAATGGTTGGGAAACGTTTTACTCGGAAACGATGGGACCATCCATTTCGCTCGCAGGCCTGACCGGGCCAGGTAATTCAATTCGGTAGGCTGGTATTTTTCCAGATAATCGTAACGAAACCCGTCGAGTGAAACTAAGATTACTGTCGGTCGCAGATCCCTAATCTGCCTGGGTTGAGCGCGGGTCGAAGAATTTGCGGCCCACACCAGCAAAGCGAGGAGCAAGACTCGCGAAAATATTGTTCGAATATTTCCTTTCATTCTCTTATTGAGGCAAGCCGATCGGATTTCCTGGACGTCTAGAACCAGACGCCTGCGCCTGGCGAGGTATGGCCTACAATTACTCTGCTTTCTCCAGCGGCGGCTCTACCGCGATAAAATCCTCTGCGAAGCGCATCGCATATTCCGCCAGCAGATCTTCTACGCGCTCGAGTTTTTTCGACCGGACAATTAAGCCGGCGTGATGACGCTTTTTCACACGATAGACAATCTCCGGATCGTCGTAGCTCGTCGTGTCGGGATACTCCTGCTTCGCGAGAGACAAAACGATGCCGGCATATTCGTTTCTGGTCGGCGTGACCTTATGATTGGGCTTTTGTTTTGTTCCCGGTCCCTCACGATCGCGCTTCTGCCCGGATTTGAGTTTCTGCTTCGCCTGAATATCCTCCACTTCAATCCTGGCCCACTCGCGCCACAAATTTAAGCCAGAAGCGGCTTCTAAAACATCAGCAATGTAAGCGCCGCCTACGCGCGCAGCAATCTCCAGAAAATAAAAGCGCCCATCAGCGTCGCTCTTAATAAACTCGGCGTGTGCTGCGCCCCGTTCCAGACCAAGGGCTTTAATCAGCTTTCGACTTATTTGAAACAGTTTCTTCTCGTCCTCTGAACGATGCGCGACCGTTCGCGAGATATAGGCGCCGCCTTGATGCGCCACTTCCAGAGGCGGCCGGCCGTATCTGTTTGCTCCGGCAAATATGACTCGACCATCGTTAACAATGGAATCAACGTGAAAGACTTCGCCCGGAATGAATTGTGCCAAGAGGTAGTAAGACGCTCTTTCGCGTAACTGTTCTCGTTCATTAAACTGGTCGATGGCACGCCACACTTCCTCAGGATCATTTACTTTACGAATCCCGATTGCCGAAACGTCCGAGCGAGGTTTAATTATCCACGGAGGGGGCACGCGTACCATGAATTCCCGGACGTCGTCTGGATTTATTAGAGGAACAAATTCGGGAACATCAATTCCTGCAGCTTTCGCTTCCTCAGCCATTCTGAATTTGTCGCGGAAGGTTTTTGCCGTGGAGCTCAGCATTCCGGCGAGGCAAAAGTGTTCGCGAATCAGTGCCGCTGTCATCACATCAAACTCCTCCAGCGCGATCACCCGATCAGGTTTCGCCTTCCGCGCCAGAAACGAAATGAGATCGATAAACAACGGAGGGCCAGCATCATTAGGTACTGCTATCAGATCGTCGAGGCTCTCGTGGGGCCAATGTTCATTGAGCATTTTTTCCTTGGTTATCAGCGTAACCTGACAACCCAGGCGCTTACACTCTCGCATAAAGTCGCCACCTTTGAAGTAGGTTGCGAGGCAAATCACGTAGAGTGGGCGCGCTTCCGATTCCGGCATGAGCTTTTGAAGTAGGCAGACTTCCGTCTATTTAATATGGCTATTGCTGAATTTCCCGAGTGAAGACTGCTACCGCGAACCTCAAATATAAACCTTTTCCGGAAGCGCGGTCACCTGATAAGGTAGCGGGCACTGACCTATTTAACGCAAGATGCCGACTTGGGCCGATGGGTATGGTTTCATTTGAGCTCTGACATCCTTAGGACGACGTTTAGTAGTCCCGTCCGTTTTAGATTGTGTTCAGACCCATATCGGAAAGGCACTACCATACATTGCCGCACAGTGCAGAACCGTTGGCGGTAGCCAATGGATGCTAACAGTTCACTTTGGCTCATCGTTTTTCTTTTGAATTTGTCTGGAAATACACCATCTTGCCAGATTCAAGTTGAGTGCTGGCATCCATTGGCTATCGCCAACGGTTCTACATTGCGTAGCATCCGGATTTCGTAAGTCAAACTGTAAGTTTTGCCTTTGGGGCTGACAACTAAACAACGACACATTAAAGGCAGATTTCGCAAATAAAAGTTTGCGTTCCATCAAACCATGATCTTCCGCGGGCCTTTTCCAGAAATTACTATTCCCGAAGTTCCGATAACGACCTTCGTTCTGCAAAAGGCGAAGGAGCGGGGCGACAAACCTGCATTGATCGACGGACCGACTGGTCGCGTTCTTACATATGCCAAGCTTGTTGAGTCAATTTCACGCGTCGCGGCCAGTCTCGCTAAACGAGGGTTTAAGAAGGGCGACGTTTTCGGAATTCTCAGTACCA
>JALYTI010000018.1 GCA_030854375.1 Acidobacteriota bacterium
CAGCAACGATGCGCGTTCGGATCCGAATATCGCCTCGCTAAGTGAGTCTTGAGCCGGTCGCTACCGCTCGCGGTTCTGATTCCGAGTGCTAATAGCGTTATCCCTCCAGACTCACCCACTACCCCGCTAGCGGTGCAGTTTGCCCGTACTAGTCTCATTAGCACCGTCGCTTTAGCGCGGTGAATTTAGTGCCCGACACAACCCGAAACCGTTTAAAACGGTTTCCCTTTTCGACCCAATCACTAATCACCGGGCTAAAGCCACGGTGCTAATGAGAAAGACCGCTCGGATTCGAACTGAACCACCACTCAAGTCTACTCGCTGCCAAAAGCACGCGATGTTATCATGGCCGCTCAGAACATCTCCCATTAGATTAATGATAATGCTTCTCGTGTCACGCCAGACTCGACAAGATCTGAAAGCTAAAGTCTAACCAATGAAATTATCCGATCATCATAGCGCCAGGTGGATCTTACTTGTGAGCCTGAGCGCGTCGCTCGTTTTCTTATTTGGTATTAATCAATTTGCGCAGACTAAGTCGCAAGTGCCCAGACCAACCGGCCGCGTAAACGACTTTGCGGGGGTTGTAGATGAGAAGACGCGGGTGCGGCTGGAAAATGTTCTGGAAAATGTTAAGCAAAAAACCGGCATTGAGTTTGATATCGCCACCGTTTCGTCAACTGGTGGCCAGGACATTTTCGATTTCTCGCAGCAGCTGGCGCTCGACTGGGGCGTAGGAGCGCGCGCGAGCAGGAAGAAAAGCCTCTTGCTTGTGTTGGCAGTCAATGAAAAGACGGCGTTCACCCAATTTAGCAAGTCAGTCCAAAAAGAGTTGCCTGAGGGCGTATTGGGTGAAATGGGTCAACGAATGAGGTCGCTCGTGAATGAAGGCCAATTCAGTGAAGGCTTGAACGCAGGAGTTGAACATTTCGTGGCTTCGATGGCGCAGAAGCTGGGTATTAATGCGGAGGACTTTGACAGGGCGTCACCCATGGTTGTGGCCGCGAATGCTTCTGCTCCTGCTAAATCTGCGGCCAGGCCTGTGGATGATTCCGCAGCAGCCGTAAGTAGCCCGGCTGGGACGCGGCCTGCGACAAGTGAACGCGTTCGAGCTGCTGTTAAAACTTCCCCGCCTCGCGACGCAAATACTTCGTCCAAAAATAAGGTGCCAGACACCACTGCCGATGACGAAGCAGATTCTGAAGAAGTGGAATTGACGCTTACGCTGCCTCTCGCCGAGCGCGTTCTCGAACTGAAAGCATTCCTCGAAGAAAAGCCGGAGTCCAAGTCGAGGGATCGTGCGACAGAACTTCTCATCAGTGCTCAGGCTGCGCTCGGTGATGAGCGCTTGAAAAAAGGCGATAAGGCTGGAGGTATTGAGCAACTGATGTTGGCCATTTCCGACGCTCCCATCAATGCTTCGGAGAAGTTGTTTTCAGGAGTCATCTCTCAAATTCCTTTAAATCTGTACCTGCGTGGCGAGACCGCGGCCGCCACTAAGGCCGCTCATAGCCTCGAAACAAAATTCGGTGGCGACCCCAGGCGTTTACTGGCTATTTCCGGTTTCTATGTTGCTACTGAACAGGGAAGCGAGGCCGGTCGATTGGCAACGCAAGCCATCGCCCTCGCTCCCGACATGGCTGAAGCACATCAAGTTCTCGCGCGAGCCCTCCACATTTCGCTTCGCCTCGAAGAAGCAGCCGCTGAATACAAACGCTCGTTGGAGCTCGATCCAACTTCAAAAATCGCGCGTCGCGGCCTTGCCGATCTCAACCGCGCCTTCGGTAAGAACGAAGAAGCGCTGGCGCTCTATCGGCAAGAACTCGCCGCGGAACCGGCTGACAAAGCTGCGCGCGCAGGTTTGATTCTTTCGCTGCTCGATCTCAACCGAATCGATGAAGCGAAAACCGAACTGGAAAAGACGCTAAAGGAAGATCCGCGAAACCTGATGTTGCTTTCGGGCGTAGCCTACTGGTTTGCCGCTCATAACGATAGCGAGTTGGCGCTGGTGCTCGCAAACAAAGCCGTTGAGATCGAACCACGTTACACCTGGTCGCAAGTGGCCTTGGCACGTGCCTTGGTAGCGCAGAACAAGCCCCTTGAAGCTGAACGCGCGCTTCGTTTCGCGCGGATGTATGGAAAATTTCCCACACTCGATTATGAACTGGCGAACGCGCTCGCAGGCGCCGGACTCTACGACGAAGCTGCCGAAATTCTGACACAGTCCTTTAACGTTAAAGATAACCAGATCGAAGCGCGACTTGCGGGACGCGTTCCGGCGCGAGGTATCAACTTTATTGAATTGCTTGCGCCGGAGCGCCGGGCAAGTATTTTCCAGTCTGCCGCAGCCGATACTGAGAACAACGCGAGAATTCTCAAGGCGTTGTTAGTTTTTGCTACGTTTATGAAACAGGAAAACGGGGGCGCAATGAACGAAGCTGCCGGTATCGCGGCGGCAAAGGAATTTGCTGCGGGTGAGGACGCCGCGCGTGTCCATCGCCAGCTATACGCTGCCAGCCGGCTGCTGCAAAAAGGAATTGGTTTTCAGACAGTTTATGAACTCGCCGAAGCGGCGCGAAATAGTGCTGACGTGGGAATGAGCGTTCCGGCTCTGACGGTGGCCATTCAAGCTGATGAGTATCGCGAGATTCGTGCGCGCGCTATCTCAGCAGGCGGCACACCGGATATTGCCGAGGCGCCACGCAACGTTCTGTCGAATCTTCTGCGCGGCCGCATCGAAGAACTCTCGGGTTGGGCGCTTTTCAATCAGGACAAACTAGACGAAGCAGTGGAACACTTAAAGCGCGCGACGAATATTCTTCCGGACGGCACGCCCGCGCTGCGTACGTCCCTGTGGCACCTTGGGGCTGCTCTTGAACGACAGGACAAGAAAGAAGAAGCACTTACCTATTACATCAAGAGCTACAACGCCGGTGAACCGGATACGGTTCGTCGTTCACTAATAGAGCAACTTTATCGGAAGATCAATGGTTCTCTCGCCGGTCTCGAGGAACGAATTGGCGCTGCCTCGACTCCGCCTGTGGATGTCCAGACGCCGGCGCGCGATGCAACGAGCTCTCCGGCTCAACCGACTTCATCACCAGAGACGACGCCAACGACGACAACACCAGTGCCGCCTGCTGGTGAGGCGCCGACACCTTCTTTGATTCCTTCGCCTGAAGCGCCTGCGACCGCCGTGGCGCAGCCCATGACTTCTCCTTCTCCCGGAACTCCGTCGGCGAGTGCGCCACTACCGACTGCGACTTCGACCAATTTGTTGCCCGCTTCGCCTGTTCCTTCGTCCGTCCCTGCCCCCGTCCCTTCATCTGCCCCTTCGCCTACCCCTTCGCCCGCTGAGGCAACACCACAACCAAATGGCACACCGGCGCCGGAAACGCCGTCCGGCGCAGCCGCCGAGACCTTGCCAGCGGAAAAGGCCAGCAAGCCGTCCGCGACCGTCAAGATTACCGGCCGAGTGAGAGACTCGAGCAATAATCCGCTGGCGAACGTCGTTGTTGTGTTAATAAGTCCTCAAGGCACCGTATTGGCCTCGACCACCGATGATCAGGGAAATTATTCATTTACCGTAGCGCCGTCTACATCGACACACAGTTACAGAATAATTCCTTCCCGCGACGGGTTTACATTTGAGCCGGTTGACAGAGTCTTGCCCGTCGTTGGTGATGATCAGAAAGAATTGGATTTTGTCGGCCGTCACTTGTAACACGAGCTGTGAAACGGCGTTCTCAACTTCGGGAAGGCAGAAAACCTCTTACAACAGCACCTTTAATTACTTAGCCCTTCCTGTCCAGCCAACCGCCCGCAGTCCTTTACCATCCTAAATCTCGACGCACGAAGCTTCCACAATTGAGCGACTCCAGCCCTGAACTCAAGGGACGGCAGCCAGAAAATGGACGGCTATTTGCGGTTCTGTAATACGATTCCGGGTTGTATAATCCGAGGAGCAATTACCCACAAAGCAGAGAAAATATGAAGATATCCAGGCCCACCTTTCCCCAAGTGTTTTCCAAACTATTTTTGTCGCTTGCAACGCTTTTAGTCTTTGGGTTATCGGCGAACGCACAGCAGCCCGCGCCGCAACAGGCCGGCTCGCGTTTTGACGTCACCAATTACCGAATTGAAGCTCAGCTGATTCCAGACCAGCACACGCTGCGTGCCGGAGCTGACATCACTCTCATTCCGCTCGAGCCAACGCGCTCGGTTGTGTTCGAGCTCAACGGATCACTTCACGTGGACAGTATTGATCGCGACGGGCGCCCCTTGACCGGTTTTGTCCAGGACCCGGTGGGCGTAGGCGCGCTCGGACCAAGTGTGAGAGTCGATCTCGGTCAGGTCGTGCCCGCGAATCAACCGGTAACGCTGCGATTTCGCTGGAGTGGAGCGTTGCTGTCCCCTGAAGGTGGACCATTGGCAACTAAACGGCTCGCCTATGTGGGACCCGAAGGCTCATATTTGATGTATGCCTCACGCTGGTTTCCCTTCCACGACTATGCCGCCGACCGCGCCACGTCTGACATCACGTTGATTGTTCCTTCGGGACTGCAAGTAGCGGGAACCAGCGATGAGCCGGTGAGCGCGCAGACTTCACCAAAAGACGGGGCCACGCGTTATCGCTTTGTTCATCGGCAACCAGTCTTGATTGGGAACTTTGCTGCCGGGCAATACATCAACAGAAATCTGCGCTTTGGAAACTACGAGATTCAGTTTTACGCCAAGCCCGGCAGCGAGAGTCGCATCAATGGGTATGCTGAGATGGTAGGTCACGTGCTTGAGTTTTACTCTAAGCAGTATGGCGCTCCGCTCTTTAGCAGCCGGCTTGTGATTGCTCAGGTGGACGATGAAAGTCTCGATGCTTACTCGGGTCCGGGAATTATCTTCTTAGCTTCGAAGTTGTTCGATTCGTCGCGCCCCATGCCCGAAGAAAAACTTCAACGTGAAGTCGCTTACCAGTGGTGGGGGCAGACAGTTGGCTTGAAGTCGTTTGACGACGCGTGGATTTCGCAGGGTCTGGCAGAGTGGAGCGCCTTCGCTTTTCGCGAATCGACCTTGACGGGAGGCGCCCTTGAGGCTGCTCAGCGCGAACAGCAGGAGCGGGCGCTGACGTTTGAGCAGACTGCATCGATCGCGCGTGCGCCGAGTGCCCTGGACGATCAGTCGGCCGCGTACCAATCGATAGTGTTTCACAAAGGGGCGATGGTCTTCCGTATGCTTCGCGAAACGCTTGGCAAGGAGAAATTTGATCGCCTCTTGCGAAACTTCCTGGAGCAGTATCGCGGAAAGAATGCGTCGATTGACGACTTTGAACATCTGACTTCTCAGGTTGCCGTAGAAAACTTGCGTTATTTCTTTGCGCAATGGGTAGAGGGCACCGGCGTACCCGAGTTTACCGTTGACTATCAAATCATTCGTACGCGTTCGGGGAAATTCCGCACGCGTGGCACTGTGAAGCAGACACTTGAAACGCTGCGCATGCCTGTGCAGTTGATGTTGCGCGCTGAAGGCGACAATCAAACAACCACCACGAAGATAGAAGGCAGAAGTGAAGACTTCGACTTCGAGTCTAACGGCCAGCCCCTTGAGGTGGTTGTCGATCCCAACTTCAGAATCCTGCGCATGTCTGATGACTTGCGTGTTTCAATCATCGCGCGTCGAGGCATTGAACAGATGAAGGAAGGGCTCTACGCCGAGGCTCAGCAGCAATTTGAAGCCGCCTTAAAGCTGGACCGCTCGAATTCCTGGGTATATTACAATCTCGGTCTGCTCTTTCTTGAGCAGCGCAATTGGCAGCAAGCTCTCGACAATTTTGAAGCGGCGCTCAATGGCACCCTGAAGCCCTCGTGGATCGAGGTTTGGGCGCGCATCAAACGCGGGAACGCCTACGATGCAAAGGGCGAGCGTAACCGAGCGGTTGCTGAATACAATAAAGCGGTTACGTCTGGCATCAACTACGACAACGCGCTGGCCGTCGCTAAGAAGTTTCTTGCCGCGCCGTTTGATCCTAAGGCCACCCAAACAGCCACAGCCGCTGCATCGCCCGCCGCACAGTAACGGTTATCTGAATATCAATCTCTGGCCGCAGCGATTCTCGCTGCGGCCTTTTTTACTCTCAAGAAGTTTAGAATACAACCTTCAGGTTGCTGCCTGGTAACCACGCAAGCTAAAGCTTGTACTCTGAACTAGAGGCGGCGATCCTTTTGTGCAAGGCCTTGTAATCGCCCGCCATTTACGATTCATAACTTCTGCCGTAACCTTTCGTCCCTTCAGTAGTTTATGTAAATGGAAGCTGGCGTGAGGGCTAATCTTGAAAGGTCGCGAAAAGCAGCAGGACGAACGGCTCTTAATTGAGGCGGCACAGAAGGATCCGAGCCGTTTTGCCGAACTTTATGAACTCCACTTCGAACGCGTGTACGCATATGTCGCGCGGCGAGTAGGCGACCGTTCGGCTGCAGAAGATCTGACTTCGCAGGTGTTTCATCAAGCGTTGGCCAATCTCGGAAAATTCAAATGGCGGGGTGTTCCTTTTGCTGCCTGGCTTTTTCGCATCGCCGCAAACTCCATCATTAATCGCGCTCAAGTTCTGGCCCGCGAAGGAAATCCTGGGCACGAGGCTCCCGATCCAGTTTCTGAAGCTCCGAGCCCAGAAATAGTTGAAGAAAAGATCGAAGCATTGGCCCGTCTCTATCAGCTTGTGGATCAACTTCCCTGGGATCAGAGATATGTCGTTCGGCTGCGGTTCGCAGAGGAGAAAAGCATTCGCGAGATTGCGGTGGAATTGAGCCGGAGCGAAGGAGCAATAAAGCAATTACAGTTTCGCGCGTTGCAAACCTTGCGCACGCGCATGAGAGATAACGATGTCTGAGCTGTTTTCGATCGATAAACTGGACCTGGCCATCGCCGCGATTATATCTGGCGGCGAGTCAATCGCGTTCGCTGCCGATGAGCAGAGCCTGACGGAGCTTGTTTCGCTGGGAACTGATTTGCGAGGGCTGCCGCGAGAAAGTTTCAAATTCAACCTGAGAGAGAAATTGATAAGGAGCGCATCCATGGCAAAACCGGGAACCGAAATCCGAAAATCTCCGAAACAGAGAGCCGGCGTTAATACCATCACGCCCTACCTGACTGTCGAACGCGCTGCAGAGCTCCTGGAGTTCTTGAAGCAGGCCTTCGGCGCCATAGAGATCTTCCGTACCACCGGCTCGGCCGGGGGCATGCACGCCGAAGTCATAATTGGGGACTGCAAGTTAATGGTTGGCGGCGGCAAAGGTCTCGATGAGTTTCCGACTTCACTCCATCTTTACGTGGCTGATGCTGACGCCGTTTATCAGCGCGCGCTTGAAGCTGGAGCCACTTCGCTTGAAGAGCCTGTCGACCAGCCTTACGGTGATCGCGAGGCCGGCGTGAAGGACCCGACCAACAACCACTGGTGGATCGCCACACACAAGTTGGGGGCGCCTGGTACGTACACTCCTGCCGGCCTCCGCGCGGTCACACCTTTTCTCCACCCGGTTGGTTCGCCGAAGTTTATCGACTTTTTGAAAGAAGTGTTTGATGCCGAAGAGATATCGCGCGATCAATCGCCAGAAGGGATAATTCATCACGCTACGGTACGCATAGGCGACTCAATCATTGAAATGGGTGAAGCACACGGGGAATGGCAACCGATGCCGCCGGCGCTCTACACGTACGTTGAAGATGTTGATGCGACTTACGACCGGGCGATCAAAGCCGGCGCAATTTCGGTGGAGAAGCCTGGTAACAAACCGTATGGCGCTCGCAGCGCGTGGATCAAAGACGCCTGGGGCAACACGTGGTACCTCGCATCGGAGATTCCAAAGGATGAAGGATGAGGGATCAAGTAGTTTAGAGTCCAAGCTTTAGCTTGAAGGTGTGGTACGTGCAACGTAAACGTTGGACTCTAAACTACTACCTCACCGCCCTGGGATGTAGGTCAGCCAAAAATAGATTGCCTGACCTACGCCGATGATGAAGCCGATCATCGCGCCAAAGAGCTCAATTGTCTTCAAGTGATGCTGAGCTACTGACAGTACTAACTGCTCGAGCTTTTGAATCGGGTATTCCGAAACCTTCTTACGGACCAGCCCGCCAACGTCAAACTCAACAATTGCCGTAGGCAACCGCTCGCGCGCTGCAGCCGTTATCCGTACCACCAGCGCAGCCCGGGCGCGCATCATGGAGTGTTCGGAGACATGGTCTCCCAACCGGCCAATAGGCGCTATCAGCAGCCGCTCTATTTGTGAGCTCAAGATTGCGTTGATTGTGCGCGCTGTGTCGTCTCGGGCCAGCAGTCCGACAACACTGCTTGCCATAAACTGTTTAGCTCGCCCAATCGTGTCAGGATTGATCTGTTCTAACGTAGTGCCCAGTGTTTGCGGCCTGAATCGTTCAAGCGCCTCGGTAAGGTAGGTAGAAATCGAGGACGATAGCTCCTCACTCTTTACCAGCTCGAGAATGCGGTTCGTTATCTGAGCTTTTATTGAGTCGAATTTTGCTGATTCAATCTGCCCGACCAATTCGTTGAGCGGCCGCGTCAGTACCTTATCAATAGTTGCATTCAGGAAAGTTTCAGCTTCCTGCTCAAAGGCGGGGCCGCGCAAGTATTCCTCGATGCGGTTGGGCAAAGTCTTATTTACAAGCTCATCGACTTCGCGATGGATGCGCTCGCGCGAGATGAAGATCTTTTTAATCAGGGAAAGATGTTCATAATACTCATCAACTTCCAACTTAATGAGCGCGCCGATTTGTTTGCGTGTGTTTTGGCTGGTCGCAATGTCAGCGAGATGTTGAACGATCGGCGGTACCTGGCTGTCGATGCGCTCCTTGATGAATGCTACTGTCTCCGGCGTAAACGTTTCAGCCAGCGTGGCATTGCTGCGGGCGAGATCGTCCAGACGACCGGAAACAAAGCCGCGCACCTTCTGTTCGAACCCTTCCTCACTTGCCAGCCGGGCCAGGAGTTCTTTTAGAAAGTCGAGAATCTGATTGAACAGGTCAGAGGTGATCAGCTCGTCAAGGTGACGATCCATCCATTCGTCGACTTTTCTATCCACAAACCTGGTAATTGCCTGGGTAGTTTCTTCGCTCTTTAGCATCGCAGCGATATATTCCGCGAGACGATATTGTAACGATGAGATCGTGTCGAGAATTGGCGCGCGTGCTTGCGACGGCAAGGCATCGATGAATGACGGATAAACCTTGGCCAGCAGATCGTTGGTGTAGGTCGCGACGACATCTTCAACTTTGCGTTGAAAGAAAGTTGTTTCAAACAGCGCATCAAACACGGTCTCCTGTGAAACCAATTCGTTACCGACCGCGCTGCCTATCGATTGGGCCAGACGCTGCCTGTGGCGTGGAATCATTCCCTGCGGCCAGATCGTAATGCCAAAGGCTTTGAGCGGTTTGTAGGGATGAAATAGCATCCAGATAGCCAGCCAGGCCGCACCGTAACCGTGAATGGTCGCGATAACCACGATGGCGATACTAATTAATAGTTTGAACGTAAAAGGATCTATCGCTAGCTACCTCTCTTATCCCTGGCATCCATGAGGAGCCAAATGTTTATGAATATGCATGGACAATAATCTAGCTTAGCTGCGTTAGGAGCGAAATACTATTTCGTTTCTGACGGCGCTTGTAAAGACTTTAGTTGACCGGGGAAATAAACATTTCGCGCCTAACGGCGCTGAGGCGGTCCTGAATGCTGATAAGAGGATCCCCCTTAATCTGCTGCCGGAAGCTCCACGGGATAACCGGAGTTGATCCACGCGCTGGTGCCGCCGGTGACGTTCAAAAGATTCGAAAAGCCGTGCTGCTCGAGAATGCTCGTAGCCGCACTCGAACGGTAACCGCCGGCACAGATCACGGCAGTCGGCTTGGAATGGTGGACCGGCAAGCTGGCTGCTGTTTGCTTCAAGTGTGAAAGCGGCGCGTGCAACGCTCGGGGCACATGTCCGCTTTCATATTCACGCGGCCGCCGTACATCGATTATTTGCAAACTGGTTTCTTCCTGAAAAAGATTATTCAATTCCTGAACAGTGATTTGTGGCACTGTTGCGACATCCAACCCGGCGTCGTGCCAGGTTGAAACGCCGCCGGCCAAATAGGCTTTCGAGCTTTCGATGCCCACGCGCGCCAACCGCATGACGGCTTCATCAACTTTCTCTTCAGATTCCGCCACAATCACAATCGGCGATCCCATTGAGATCAAGGTTCCCGCCCAGATTGCGAACTGCCCAACAAGTCCAATGTTGATCGAGCCCGGTAAGTGACCAGCACCAAACTCCGCAGCTGAGCGAACATCAAGAATGACGTAGCCTTGAGTTGTAAGGGTCTTCACTTCCTGAGCCCCGAGAGCGGGTGGCCGGGAAACTTCGGCCAGTGCCGGTGCGCCGGTACGATTTATTTCCGCGTCTTTGGGAAAATAAGCAGGCGAGTCAGGCAGATCGCTCGTCATCATGCGAACAAAATCATCCTTCGACATGGGTTGGAGCGCGTAGTTATACTTTCGCTGCTGGCCAATCGTTGAAGAAGTTTCCTGCGACATGTTTCGGCCACACATCGATCCAGCGCCGTGTGCCGGATAGACCTCTACGTTGTCCGACAGTTTCAATAGTTTCCCGTGAAGTGTGTCGTACATCATTGCCGCCATCATCGGCGGGGTGAAACCCTTCCCACCCGCAAGATCGGGCCGCCCCACATCGCCGACGAAAAGCGTATCGCCTGTCAAAACTTTTTGTGGCTGATCTGAAACCGTGGGGTCAATGACAAGGACTGAAATACTTTCCGGCGTGTGGCCGGGAGTTTCCATAATTCGCAGTACAACTTTGCCGATTTTGATTTCGTCTCCATCGAGCACAGCACGGTGCGGAAATGCCGCGCCGGCCTTTGCGCCGAAAACAATTTCGGCGTTGGCGCGGGCGGCAAGCTCACGATGGCCACTGACAAAATCCGCATGCAGATGCGTTTCGAGCACGTACTTAATCTTAAGACCGTGGGATGTAGCCTCCGTGATGTATTGATCTACGTCGCGCTGCGGATCGACAACAACGGCTTCACCGTCTGAGCCAATCAGGTAGGAAGCATGCGCCAGGCACGCTAGATAGAATTGCTTGAAGTACATAACTCCAGGTATTTACGTGTTGAGTTACCTGTCTCGAGGCTCAGGAACGCGAAACTCATCAGACACGCACTACGTCCGAATCTGGTTCGGGCAATTTATAGAATTCTCTCGCCGGCTTCAACGGCCGTAGCATCCAATAGGGACGACGCGTCCCGTCAGGTGAATATTTATCCGCTGGTCGAGCCATCCGGAGCCACTTCTTGTAAACCTCGCGCGCCTTCTGCGTATCAACAAATACATCGCCCACACTATCTTCCGGCTCTGCCAGCTTAATTCGTACCGCCTGGTGCCAGCAATGCATTCCCGAAATCGGATCGGGGTGAACCGGGAACGTCATGTTCTGATGGACGCCAACATCGCTCCACCAGATGCGCAACGTGTCAGAATCGCTGGACTCGTAAGGTTCGGCGCCTTTCTCGCGCTTGAGTCCCCACTCGCTTCCCTGATGATTAAGCTTGACCGTCGCCATTAATTGTCGTTGTCCCTGCTCACTCAGTTTCCACCGGCCCATGTGATGGCTGCAAGCAACGATGCCGGGTCGAATCCCTTCCGTGACCCAGGCGCGCACGACGTAATAACCTATCTCCGTTTCCACGCGCAAAAGGTCGCCGGTGCGGACACTGAGCTTTGCCGCATGGCTGGTATGAATCCAGAGCGGATTTGTGTGCGCAATTTCGTCCAGCCACTTGGCATTAGCGCTGCGGGTATGAATCTGAACAGGTAAACGAAATGTAGAGATCAGAATCGTTTGATCTTCCGCGAGATTATCGGGATGAACATGACTCTTGATGTATATCGGGATCGCAAACTCCGGCCACCCCCAGTCGGAAAGCGTGCGCGAATAGAATTCCAATTTGCCGCTGGGCGTCGGAAAGCCGCGCTTGATATCGCCGTCAACTTTCACGCCCGCTAATCGGCGGCCTTGGT
>JALYTI010000257.1 GCA_030854375.1 Acidobacteriota bacterium
AGGTCTTCTGACTCAATCCATTTCACACCCACGCGAAGTTTATTTGCCACGCCGCCGTGGGTGAGCGCCTCGCGCAATGATTTGTAAGAGTCCTCGAGTTCCACATACTTGCCAACAATTGCGATCGATGTTTCTCCACCAGACGGCTGTCGAACGGTCCCGACCAGGTCGCGCCATTCGGAAAGATCGGAATGCGAGGCGCGCGCGCCGAACCCAAGCTGCGTAACAATCAATTCATCGAGTCCCTGTTCATGAAAGGCCAGGGGCACATCGTAGATCGTGTCAACGTCCTGCGCGCTAATGACTGCAGACTCTTTCACGTTACAAAAGAGAGCTATCTTTGATCGCAGATCGTAAGAAAGCGGCTTTTCAGAACGACAGAGCAGGATGTCAGGAGCAATACCAATTTCGCGCAAATCGCGAACAGAGTGTTGCGTCGGCTTTGTCTTCAGTTCGCCTGCCGCGGCAATATAAGGCACCAGTGTGACGTGAATGAATAGTATATTGCCCGCGCCTTCTTCGTTTCCCATTTGACGAATCGCTTCAAGGAACGGCAAGGATTCGATGTCGCCGACGGTCCCGCCAATTTCCACAATAATCACGTCCGGATTGTCTTTGTCGGCAACTGCTCTCACCGCGTCTTTTATTTCATTGGTGATATGCGGAATTACCTGGATTGTTTTGCCGAGGTAGTCTCCGCGCCGCTCTTTTTCAATTACGGAAAGATAAATCCGGCCCGTCGTCCAATTATTTGCCTGCGAGAGTTGCGCGTGAGTAAACCTCTCGTAATGTCCAAGGTCAAGATCAGTCTCGGCGCCATCATCCGTGACGAACACTTCGCCGTGTTGGAAGGGAGACATCGTTCCGGGATCGACATTGATATACGGATCGAGTTTTATCAGCGCGACACTGAGGCCGCGAGCTTCAAGGAGGCAGCCAATCGAAGATGCAGCCAAACCCTTTCCCAAACTTGAAACCACACCGCCCGTTACAAAAATATATTTAGTCATTATTGCTCCTCAAACTAATTCATATTCAGATTGACCGTCTCTACCTTCTGGTTTCTGCTTACTGCTTGTTCGTCCTCCTGCCGCCTGCTCCTGCCTCCTGCTCCTGCCTCCTGCTCCTGTTCCTCCCCTTCCCCTGCCTCCGGTCCGTCACCCTTCGCCTGCTCGACATCGAAGCGACCTTCTTTGAAATCCTCCTGGGCCGCCACAGCCTTCGGCGTTGCCGGATCGAGAATCTTTTGCAAGCCTACAAAACCTGCACTCAATAAGCTCGGCGCTTCATGCGCTCGTTTCTCAAACTCCTCTACCGTCACGTTGTACGGCTTACTAAGCTGCCACACACCAAACAGTGCGCCCAGAATCACGGAACCAATAATTCCTAATCCAATCCAATCACTCATAATATTCAATGTCCGGAGTTCAAGCGGTTCAGAGTTCACCCTTTCATGTTGCCATTTGAATATGCTCTTCTGTACGAAAGTGATGAGCTGTTCCGGCTCGATGACGATTGAAATCAGGGAGGGCGTCGTTGCCACTCATCAGCATCGCGTGGAGTGCGCCCGGTCCCGACGCCCTCCCTGATGGTCGGGCTACTGCCCCGAACCGTAACGCGCAAGCTAAAGCTTGAACTCTAAACTCCAAGCTAAGACTTGCTCTCCATACTGAACGCCTCTTCTTCCACCAGTGAACGCACTCGTTGCAAATCTTCAATCGTGTCAACACCAATCGACCAGGTGCTGGCTTCGATCGCTTTAATCTTCACACCATGTTCAAGGGCGCGCAGTTGTTCGAGCGACTCCAGTTTCTCGAGCTCAGACTGCGGCCATTTCGTAAACTCAAGTAAGACATTACGCCGGTAAACATACAGGCCGGTGTGTTTGCGAAATCCCGTAAGCAAAGAAGGCTCGTTCCGCAGCGCAGCTTCAAGGCTCCCATGATTTCGGACCGCGTCACGCGGATAAGGCACCGGCGAACGCGAGAAATATACGGCCTCACCTTTTTTACTAATTACTATCTTCACCACATCAGGATTCAACACGTCCGCCGCAGACTCCATCGGTTCCCATGTCGTCACGATGCCCGTTTCCGCTCCCGGCTCTTTTCCCGCTTCCCCTATCGCTTCGATTGCCCGTTCAATCGTCAGCGGAGAAACCAGAGGCTCATCGCCCTGAAGATTAACAATGACTTCTGCGTCCACTAACGAAGCGGCAACTTCCGCAATGCGATCTGTGCCGCTCGCTAGATCCGAGCTCGTCATCACAGCTTCGTATCCAGCACGCTGGACTGCGTACAGTATTCGCTCATCATCAGTTGCAACGATGGCGCGAGAAACATTTCGAGCAGCGAGAGCCCGGGCAACAACCCAGCAAATCATCGGTTTTCCGGCGATTTCCAGCAAAGCTTTGCCGGGCAAACGAACGGACCCGTAGCGCGCGGGAATTATTGCGACTGCTTCTATTTTCGAATTGTTTGGAGGATTTGAACCCGTGTAATTCACGGGATAACAGCTTAACTTGCGCGCAACCGAGAGTCAACGAGCGGTAAACCAAATCAGAATCGCGAACGGGGTAGACACTGTGTACAAACTCAAAGTGTTGGCGCCGCTCGGCGGGGGTAAACCGCCCTTCCCGACCTGAGAGATATTCAGTCTTGAGTGACCTCTCCTAGCTTGAAGGCATTCAAGTGATCAGATCACGATTCAAGTTGGAAAGTCTCTCAGGTCGGGAAGGGCGGTTTACCCCCGCCGACTTTGGTCAACCACAAGATTCGAGTTTCCACACAGCGATAGCGACCGGTTTTGATTTAGTTGATAATTGAGTATTGAGCGGCGGGCAGGACGTCGGGATGATAAGTTCACTCTTGCCCGGCGGCGCGTGAGACAGAGTTTGCCACGTAGCTTTCTCGCGCGTGCACGACGAGGTTTGGCGAACGGGTCCGCACTTTGATGTCACGCTTCTCGCCGGGTTGAACGTAACCCTTGGGGTAGTAGCCAAGACTGTACTGCCGGCCGAGTTCATCAGTGATCTCCCCAAATGCCTGTGGCACGTCGGAAAGAGTCTCAGCATTGAACAGACGGCCGCCCGTTTTATCAGCCAGCGCGCGAAGGTACACGGCACCAACACCATAATCCTTGATCATCTTTATGCGAACGCGTTCTCTGATCTTAGCATTAACAATCTGGCTCAAGCGTTCGGGAAGCTGCGGCAAAGTATTGTATTGAACCGTATAGATGACGACGTTTGATTCTTCGGCATTGCGAATTGTCTGTTTGAAGGTCGTCGCCTTGCTGCCGCCGTCAACCCCATCTGTCAGCAGCACGATCGCCTTGCGTCCCTTAATACCCGCGAGCCTTTGATTCAAAACAAACCCCACCGTATCGTAAAGAAGTGTGCCGTCGTTCACTGCGTCGAGACGCAGCTTCTTCTTCCGCAATTCCCTTAACGTCACCGCTTCTGTCAGTACGTTTATTTTTCCGTCAAAGGACACGAGTAAAAGCCGATCGTTGGGACGGAGGCGCTTGATGAAAACATTGGCGGCGGCGCGGATGGCTTGTAGTTGTGATTGCGTGGAGCCGCTTACATCGAGAAGCAACGCCACCGTGAAGGGCTGTTCCACGGAAGCGAAGTAAGCCAGTTCCTGTTCAACTCCATTTTCGTAGATGCGAAAGTCTTCTTTTTGCAGGTTTCCAATGTACCGGCCGTTTCGATCCAGGACTTCGGCGGGCACTGTGATTAAACTAGTGCTGACGCGAACGACATCGTTTTCCTCAACTTCCGGCTCGGCTTCCTGATTAGACTTCGAACTCTGTGTTGATGCTGCGGCCGCCGGAGTCAGTACCGGTCGAAGAGCAGGTGCCTTCGTGGGCGGCGGCGGTGGTGGTCCCATTTCGAGTAAAGTCTGACCTTGCAAGGCGCGGGCGGTTAGGCCGAGCAGAGAAAACAGACAAAGGGAGACAAGAATCTTTTTCATAAACTGTTTTCCGTTACCACACCCGAAGTCGGAACCGCGCGAAAAGACAGACGATTAGCGAATGGCTTGTAGGTAAAAACCACTAAAGCAGCCTACCTCCCAGCTTTGAAATCACTTAATGAGATATTTCAATGAGGTATCCGCAGATTACGCAGATAAGGCAGATCGGGGCGGTAGCCCGACCATCAGGGAGGGCGTCCGCCACTCACTTCATCACGCATCCGGTATCAATCAGCTTCGAGTCGACGCCGCCACGCCCTCCCTGATGGTCGGGCTACTGCCCCGATCCAATGCCCTTTCTAATGGTCGGGCCCCATCTGTGAAATCTGCGTAATCTGCGGAAAGTGTTCGGGAGTGGAGTGTCATTGACAGTGCCTGGGACGCGGGCTACCATGCCACGCTCCATCCACTTCGTCGCGCCGCAAAACTGACAGTTTGGACTTCAAAACCACCCGCACGTTTTACTATTCCAGATTTACGATTTACGATTCACTTACTTATGGGTTTCGCAACTACGGCAATTCACAGCGGACAGGAACCGG
>JALYTI010000258.1 GCA_030854375.1 Acidobacteriota bacterium
ACTGAAGACTGTTGGCCGTGAGCGAATAAGAACCCGCCCGCGATCGCTAACATTAAGATCGTGGTGCCAAACTTGGTCATTGCCATTCCCCTATGAAGCAAGAAGAAACCCAACGCTGGCCTTCAGCTGCGGCGCGCGATCAGCTTCCAACCTGATGGGAAAAAGATTACTTGAGAAGCACGCTGCCGCGCCGTCAGCTGCAAGGCTTTGTTTTATGAAAGGGCGTCAAGACAAAAAACAATCCTACTTGCTGGCCGTCCTTTCTTGGCTGCCAGCCCACAACCGTACCCGTAAGCCCTTCAACTCGCGCCGCCAGGGTTCTTTTCTTCCATCCTCACCTCAGCAATTCTTAGAGATTTTTCCTCAGCGACCGCGGCCTGACTTTCTCCTGCGAAGTGCCGACCATTGTTTTATCTGAGACTTCGACTCAACTCGAGTCTTCGCCTACTGCTATCTCAGGTCGTGCCGGGGGGCATACAGTTATGTTTGGTCCTTAGGTGCGGCCTGCTTCGGCTCGCTACTCAGGTGACACAAAGCCGTTTGATACTTCCCCCGAACCTGTTTTTCAATCTCTTCCTGCTGGGCGGTGGTTTTCTTTGCTCCGCCGGCTGGTCTCTGAGCTCGCTTTAAACTGCCTTCCTCAGGATCCTCCCGGCGTCGAAGCTCTCTCCGCTCTTCCACACTGCCAAAACTGTCGCGGACAGTTTGCGGGCTACCGCAAGTCTGGCCATCTCTTCTCGCATTCCCGTCTTCAGCAGCCCTTCGTAATATTCTCGGTATGCTCCGCAATGACTCGCATGCATCGCCGCACCCTTGAAGATCGACTTGAGCCGCCGGTTGTAGTCCGGGTTCAATCCTCTGGTCTGGATCACCTGCTTCTGCCGCTTCCGCACCCGGCCGTCCTCAAACTCATGATCGGCTGTGCTTCTGGTCACCACCGCCAAGCCCGAGTAGTTCCAGAAGGGGCGCTTGCTCCGAAAGCGCCAGGGCGTCTCTACTGTCGGGATGATCTGCGCTATCCGCACTGGTCCTAGTTCCGCTACCGTGCTCAACACCCGATACGCCGGATGCCTCTTGCTCTCCGCCACCATTGCCTTCTGCGCCGCTCGTTTGATCACCTTCAGCTCATCCAACTGCTGGAAGAACAGTTCGGCTCGGGTCCGCTGCCCCGGGTTGGGTAGCTTCTCCAGCCAGCTCTGCCGCTTGCTGGCATGATACAACTCCCGTCCTCGTTGCTTGATCGCCTGGCTGTTGTAGAGCGCCTTGAGCCGGTTCTTCACCCGGGTGATGTCTTTGACCAGACATTCATAACACCGCATCAGGTGTTTCAGCGTGCGGGTCCCATGCTCACCGTGGTAGACCGGCTTGAGCCCGTTGAGTCGCAGCAGTTCGGCCAACTTCACCGCGTCCACTCGATCACTGCGGCTGCCCTCTATCCGGTTGTGCTTTGGGTTACAGGCCACCACTCGTTTGACCAGTGGTTCGACGATGTCGTAGAGCCAGGCGGCGTGGTTGCCTTCTTCGAATGTCAGATAAATTTCTCCGCGCAGGTTCCGGAAGAAATCCCTCACCGCCTCCGTCGTCGTCTCGATCACCGTCCGAGTTACCAGTTTGCCGTGCGCATCCAGCACCGCAATCGCAATGCTTAACTTGTGGACATCCAATCCAACGTAGTACTTTCGCATAGGGCTCTCCTTATCAGTGGGAAACTTAGAGTCGGAACAACTCCAAGCTACCACCTCAGGGGCGCCCTTTCATATATCAGTTATGCGCGATGGTGACCTAAAACAACTAACGTTGAGTGTTTCGCTCTCTGGATATCGGCTCAAACGTACGAGTGGTATGTTCTGTTACACTCGACGCAGGTTCACGTGGTGCACCAATCCGTTCCACAGGCTTTTCACTGAGCTTCGGCGCCTTAGGCTTAGTAGCTTCGCCTGAGAGTTTAGACATGTCTAGTACGCGAGATAACTGACGGACAAGCAACCAATCGATTGCAAGGATAACCAGCAAGGAGAAAGCTATCCAAAACATACCAGCCGGAGACAGGTTGATACCTCTTGTAACGAGAGCCATCACCAGCAAGAAGATCATAGCAAAGCCTCCCAGCGTGACCAGCGCGACAGCCGTTGAGATGGCCCAAGCCGCGCCAACCAGCTTGTTAGGAGGCAGCGCAGATTGATTTGATATTGGCTTCAAATTAGCTCCGCAACGGTTGCAGTAACTCAACTCTTGGGTCACTTCTGCGGCGCAGGATGGACAATACATACTCTTCACCTCTTGCCTCGATACGATATTTTACACCCCCAAGTTCGCCAGCATTCCAGTAGTAAAGCACAAGCGCATAACGTCTGAGTTCAGGTGGCCGCGCGCCGGCACACAATGTGAATTCTATCTTTCAAGTTGAGAGACGAGCAATCGCGGCTCACCTGGAACGATTTGATAATCAATAGAGGCGGCCGAAAGCGAACGAAGTAAACTGCGTTTGCTTTACCAACCTTTCGACCAAAAAAGGAGGCCGCCTCTGATGAAGTTCTACTGCGGAATCGATTTGAGTGCAAGGGATTGTCACGTGTGTGTGATCAATGACCAACTGAAAGTAATGGTCCAGCAAAAGCTGCGCAACGAATTGCCGAAGATCTGCCAACTGCTGGGGCCCTACAAAGCCAATCTCAGAATCGTAGTCGAGAGCACCTTCAACTGGTACTGGCTGATTGATGGTTTGCAGGCTGAGGGTTTCGAGGTGATCCTGGCCCACACCCTCGGTCTCTACCTGATCACGGGCGCCAAAGTGAAAACCGATCGCCGTGATGCTTACGCTCTGGCCAAGTTGCTTTTGGTAGGCGCGGTGCCCGCCGCCTACATCTATCCGGCCGAGACTCGGCCGGTGCGCGATCTGCTGCGTCGGCGCCTGCATTTGGTGCAACTGCGGGCCGGCGAGTATGGCAGTCTGCGACGGTTGTTGCTGCGTCAGGGGATACTCTCGAGCAAACAGCAGGAGATCAAAACGGCCACGGAAACTGAACTCGAGCAGTGGTTCACTCACCCCCTGGTGCACTTGCACGCCAGCCAGGAACTGCAGCGGATTGAACTCTACTCGCAGCAGATTGCGGAGTTGGAAAAGACCATCCTGGGCTTGGCTCAGACCGAACGGTCTTACGAGCTGCTGCAACTGCTGCCGGGTGTGGGCCAGACCATCGCCCTGACTATTCTCTATGAAGTAGGAGAACTATCGCGCTTTGCCAATGCCAAAGTCTTCAGCTCTTACTGCCGGCTAATCCCCGGCATCGCCCAGTCTGGCAATGTCACCCGGCGCGGGCGGGGCAGCAAGCAAGGCAACCATTATTTGAAAGCCGCCTTCTCGCAGGCAGCCGTGCACGCGGTGCGCTGTTATCCAAACGTGCGTCGCTATTACGAACGCCAATTACAACGGCATCAGGGCCGCGGGCGAAAGCTGGTCTGTTACAACATCATCGCCCACAAACTGGCCCAGGCCGCATTTCATGTATTAAAGGAGCAGACTGAGTATCGCGCTGAGCTGTTGTTTGGGCGTTAAGCTCGGCGCGCGGGGAACGCCAAATCCCGAACGCCTAACTGAGCCACTCAACCGCGAGTGAGTCTCCGCGATTTGATTGGGAAGGCGTTCCCCACTTGATTGATTCGGTTATTGAGCTTCGACGAATGTGACGCTGCCCGTGCCGGTATCTCGAACCTAACTGGTGCGACGGTGCGAGCCAGAGCCACCTGCCAGCCTTAAGTCAGGAGGTCGCCTGGTGCCGCCGTCAACCCGTCGATCATGAGTGAGGCCGGTGACGGTACCGTTGAGCTTCTGGTGCCTGTTCTGTGTAGCTGCCCAACCCTGAACCGTAGAGTTGGAGCAGCAGTCACCATCGTGATGCACAGAACAACGTGAAGCTGCTGCTTCATGGTGAGCCCGCTTGGCTGTTTGGTGCAGTTCACTCATCCGCGGAACTCAGTCTGGGATCGTTGGCCAGACTGATATCACCAGGCTTGGTTCCGACCACGCGACCCGTTAGCATAAGTTACCAAAGCCGCGTGAGGTGAGGATGACTGCTCCGCCTAATCGAAGTTGCGAGTCAGTCCGAGACGTTCTCGAAGCGTGTGTTGGAAAACCACGAGTCAAAGATACTTGCCTGGATGGCCCAACCCGGCCACTACCGCGTAGTGTTTTCTATTGACAGGCCGCCTCTATTGGCTGTTATCCCGCGCCCGAGTGTAACGCGCCGACCATTCAACGCGGTGCAGAGCGCGCGACCACTTTAGCCCATTTACAACCGAGCCCGTTAACCTCGTCGCGCGCGATGGTGGCCACTTCATCGAGCGACCCATTCAGAACCCGTTACCAGTTTTTCAAAGCGCAAGCGGGATAACGCTGGCCTTCAGCTGCGGCGCGCGAGCAGCATTCAGGCTGAACTGAAAAAGATTACTTGAGAGACATGCTATCGCGCCGTCAGCTGCAAGGCTTCGTTAGGTG
>JALYTI010000259.1 GCA_030854375.1 Acidobacteriota bacterium
GGTTGCGCAGATTGGCGGCTTGCGCGATTAGTGGCGTGCACAGATTGGCGGCTTTGCCGCACCGCAGTGCGGTAAGGCTCCGCCTTACCGTCACGCCTCAATTTCACCCGAGGCTATGCCTCTGCCAAACGGAGGCATAGCCTCCAAGTCCGGGGGCAAACGATCGGTCAGGCCGAGCCTGACCGCACTGCGAGGCGGCGAAGCCGCTGGGCTCATTCCACGCGGCTATCAACCCGCTAAACTTAGGCGGTCTACAACCAATGCGTTACGCAATTCCACTGATTCTTTTTGTCGGCCTTGTGCTCTTCCTGGCCATCGGCCTGGGTCATGATCCACACGAAGTTCCTTCTCCTTTGATTAACAAACCTGCGCCTGCATTTCAATTGTCCCAACTCAAAGAACCCGGGAAAACTTTTTCTGCTGAGGAGATGCGAGGGAAGGTTTGGCTGTTGAACGTTTGGGCATCATGGTGCGTTTCATGTCGCGAAGAGCATCCCCTGTTGCTGGAATACGCGCGCGCGGGAGCCGTGCCTATCTATGGCCTAAATTACAAGGACAAGCACGATGACGCCGTATCGTGGCTCGCCGAGCTTGGAGATCCCTATGTATTGAGTGTGGCGGATTTAGATGGGCGAGTAGGGATCGATTATGGCGTTTATGGGGCTCCTGAAACTTATTTGATCGATCGCAACGGCATCATTCGTTTCAAACATATCGGTCCTGTAACACCCGACATCTGGGAGCAGAAGATTCTTCCTTTGGCTAAGGAACTAAGCAAATGAAGCGAACGCTGACCGCAAAGAGCGCTAAGGTCGCGCAAAGTTCCGCAAAGGAATTATCTTTGCGTTTCTTTGCGGATCCTTTGCGAGCTTTGCGGTCAGATCTAATCCTTAACCAATCAGCGACACGTATGATCCTGTTATTAATGCTTCTATCTTGCCCCTCGCTTGCCATCGTGGTAGCGAAAGAAGCACAACCCTCGGCTGCGGATCCCGTTTTGGAAGAACGCGTGATGAAGCTCTCCAAAGAGCTCCGGTGTCTCGTCTGCCAGAATGAAACTCTCGCCGACTCTCGCGCCGATCTCGCCGAAGATCTTCGACGCCAAATCCGCGAACAGATGAAAGCCGGCAAGACCGATAAAGAAATCATCGGCTTTCTCACAGAACGCTATGGCGACTTTGTGCTTTACCGGCCTCCGGTCAGGCCGACCACTTACCTTCTCTGGTTTGGGCCGTTTTGCTTTCTGATGATCGGCCTCGTTCTTCTCCTTCGATATGTAAAACAGCGTCGCGAATTGATCATTGAACAGCCGCTCTCTTCCGACGATCACCTGCGCGCGGAAACACTCTTGAACGCTGAACCACGAAAAGAGACCGCATGATAACTTTCTGGATGACATGCGCGGTTTTTGTGGCCATCGCTTTGGCGTTTGTACTCCCGCCTTTGTTGGAACGCCCTCTCAAGGACGAAGGTAAGGACGAAGACAAACAGAGCAAGCAGAAAGCCAACATCGACGTCTATCGCGACCAGCTTTCGGAACTGAACGCAGAAATGCGAAACGGCATCATTAGTCCCGATCAGTACCAGCAGGACCGGGATGAAATTGAACGGCGTTTGCTCGAAGATGTATCTACCGCGGATGGTCCTGCGGCGAAAGAGTCAAAACAGGTTGTGGCCAGTCGCGCTCCTGTGTACGCGATCGCGCTGGGTATTCCGATCATTGCTGTTGCCATGTATCTCCGTGTAGGTAATCCTTCAGCTTTGTCTCCTCAGGCGGCGACTCCCGTGCAGGCCCCATTTGCGGGTTCGCAGAATGGCGGGCAAATGACACGCGAACGAATGGAGGCAAACGTCCAGAGTCTCGCCAAACGCCTTGAACAGAACCCCGCAGACACTCAAGGTTGGATAATGCTGGGGCGCTCATACACGACGCTGGAAAAATACAGTGACGCGAGTAGGGCCTATGCGAAAGCAACCGCGTTGAAATCGGATGATGCCGACCTCTGGGTGGATTATGCGTTCGCGATGGCGATGGCTAATGGGCAACAACTTCAAGGCGCCCCGCTTGAGTTGGTGAACAAAGCACTCAAGCTGGATCCGGATAACGCGAAAGCGCTTGAACTAGCCGGAACAGCCGAGTTTCAAGCTAAGAACTACAAACAAGCAATTGAGCACTGGCAAAAACTCCTGGCCCGGGTCCCGCCAGGTTCCGAGTTGGCTGAGGCACTTTCGCGACGAATCGAAGAAGCAAAGTCATTAGCAGGCCCGGGCGCAAAATGAAATAAGGTAGAATGACCGGGAACTGAAATTAGCAAGGAGACAGCCCCGATGGCCGAGTCGAAACGAAAAGCAGTCGATTGCCGACTTTATCCGAGCGAAAAGGGATGCACGCTCCGCATCGAAGGAACGGAAGACGAAGTGCTCGAGGCAGCAACCCAACATGCTGTGACTGCACATGGACATACCAACAGTCCTGAGCTTCGCGAGCAAATAAGAACTCAGCTGAAAGACGCAGCGGCGTAAACCAACCACTAGTCAATCCTGGAACACGAATGACACGAGACAACCTTCTATTCGCAGTTATCGGTCTGTTGCTGGGCTTCATAATAGGTTTCATCTTTGCCAGTACGATGAATCAACGCTATGGACCCGCCGGCACACGCAGCGTGCCCGCGAGCCAGAATCTACCGCCCGACCATCCGCAAATCGAAGCCGGTGATTCCCCTGGTGCGCAGAATCCGCAACAAGTGTTCGCGCAGGTACAAGCCGCGATGACTAAGGCTCGTAACGAACCAAACAACTTTGATGCGCAGGTTATGGCTGCCAAACTTGAGTACCAGGTGCAACGCTACGATCAGGCTGTTGAGTTTTTGCTGAAGGCGAATCAGCTCAAGCCGGACAACTTTGAGGTGGTAATGATGTTGGGGGAAGCAAACCTGGAAGGCGGCCACCATGATGTCGCTGAGAAATGGTACAAAGCCGCGTTAGCTAAAAAGCCCAACGACGTGAGCGCGTTAGCGAGTCTTGCATTTACCTATCTCCAGAAGGGGGATGCGAAAGAAGCTGAGAAGGCGATTGCTAATCTTGAGAAGGTTGATCCCGGCAGTCAGGATCTGGCTCAGTTTCGTGAGAAGCTGGCGAGTTTGAAATCCGGAGACAAACCGAAGTAATTCTCGTCAGGGCGAGATAGTCATTCGCACAACGGTGTCCAATTGAATCCTCTGGATCTTTCCGTCTTTTCCCAGGACCACTACCTGCCCATTCTCCACTGTCACTCGGCGCACGCCCGTCATGTAACGATCCACAAGAGTACCGTCGCTGGTTTCAATTACTAGTCGAGGCCCGCTTTCCGTGGGCTCGATTGCCGGGGACTGCTGCTCCGGTTTGGTAACAGTCCGCGCCGTCGTAGTTCTTCTTGTTGGACGTTTTCTTGCGGTAGCGGTCCTGGCTTTTGGCTCTGAGTCTTCAGAGGGTGGTTTGTTTTCTGACTCGTTCTTACCAGCTGACTCTCCTGCTTTTTCGGATTCTGGAGCGCGAGCGCGTCGAGTTGCGGGCCGTCGCGCTCTCACGTTGCGTGAACCAGTTTTGACGGCCGTTGGATTCGCGTTGCCCTTCTCCGCGGATTCAGTTGGCGTTGAATCAGCCGTGGGGGCTACGGCCACTTCAGGCTCCGATGGCTCCTCGATTCGCGCTCCAACAGACGAAACTCGCCTGCCCTTTTTTCCCATTCGGGCAATTGGTTTAGATGGCGGGCTGACAACGGCCTGGCTACCAGCGAGCAATGGTTCAGTCGTAATGGGCTCGAACGAACCTCCAAAGTGAAGTTTGTAAGTACCGTCGTCATCGTTGGGGGTGCGCGCCTCTACGCGTACCACCAGCTCTTCTCGCGTGCGCAGATAAATGCCTTTTGTAGCGGGCGAGGAGCTTCCCGCATACACCGTAAACTTTAACAGCGGCCGCAGGCCGGTGGAGGTGAAGACATCGATGTCGCCATTCAAGTTGCCACTCTCAACTGTGATCAGTACATCACCGGGAGTCCCTGTGAAAATATAGAAGTGATCAGTCAGCCTGGAATCACCAAGATCTCGCGCGGCGATTGTGCCAGTAACTTCGTTAGCGCGAATGGGTGACGGGGAAGCAATATCCAGCGACTGGCTACGGGCAATGCTACCCAGTGCGGCAATACAAACCATCCACAAAAGCATACGAAGCGAAGCGTATGTAATATTGCGAGCTTTCACAACGTTCTGCATAAAAGAGTTCTTAGCTAACAAAAACGCAGGAGGGATTCACTTCCCCGGGGTCATCAATCAAGGGGTTAAGAATATCAGATTTGCGGTGGGAATCGAACACGCGTAAGCCAACTTTGGAGTGCGGCGGCTTGGCGCCGCTTTGTTTGGAGGGCGGCGGCTTGGCGCCGCTTTGTTTGGAGTGCGGCGCCTTTGGCGCCGCTTTGTTTGGAGGGCGGCGGCTTGGCGCCGCTTTGTTT
>JALYTI010000260.1 GCA_030854375.1 Acidobacteriota bacterium
CCTCGGGATTAGGCCCTTCGCTCCTTACGTGTCACGACCGTCTCGAGACCCAAAGCAGGCGCCACGCCCAAAGACAGAGACCCGCTGCGGCAACGGTGATGAGAACGTATAGCGGGTCCGTCGCGAGGTGTAGCCCTTCCACAATGATCCGCAAGATGTGCACCAGGGTGAGCAGCCCAAAGATCACTCCGGTAGTCATGACATATGCCTTCATCGGATCACCTCGTGATTGTGAGTTAGAAAGACTACCAGCCAACCAGATAATCGCGAACCACTCCATACATCGACTCAAATGAATCGGCGCAATACAACACCGGCTGATAGTGCGTCGGGTCGTACTCTTGACGAGACGCGGCCTCCAGATCCAGCGGCCGCAACTCAGACTTATGCATCGCTTCCAATTCTCCTGCTGAAGATAACAACCCGGTGCCGTATGCTTTTATTTTTCCATCTTCGCGCAATACGCCAAACTCAACCGTAAACCAGTACACGCGCGACAGACGGTTCAATGCTTCTACAGAAGTCGTGCGTTTGACCGCTTTGCCAAACAAGCGATTGAGTTCAGCGAGTTTTTTGCTGGCTAGAGTCACGGCGTGACCAATGATCTCATGCACCACATCGGGCTCAGGCGTGTAGAGCGGCGTGGAATGATGTCGAATATACTGAGTGCATAGAAATGTTCCCGACGCCAGGGACTCAAGAAACACCCGCGGTTCAACCAGACCGGCGACCGGCTCAAGGCGAAAACCGCTGATTGCCTGTACCTTCTCGTTTATTTCGCGCAACTGCGGAATGCGATCGGGAGCAAAAGCCAACCGCGCCACGCAAGCTAAATACTCCGCACACGCGTGCGCTTCCTGGGCCGGCTTCAGCGCCTCCCACACGGTGCGCCAGACTTGATGCTCCTCCGCTGTATAAGGTGCATCCGGAATCACCTGACCTGGTTTGTACTGGAGGGCGATCTCAGCTATCTGATTTCGGCGAGCGCGATACTGCTGATCTCGGAAGCCGGGATGATCGGGATCCAGTTGCGCAATCCTGTTTCGGTCAGCCGCGCCTTCAACGGCATCCACGGTAACCGGGCGCATGTCAGCGTGGTCAGCCAACAACGAATGTTTATGTTGTTCGGGCATCTTAAGAACTTTCGTCTCGAAACTTGGTCTTCACCGCCGGCGCACAAGTGCGCTCTCTAAACGATGGGATTTATTTTCTTTTCCGTTTAGATAGCGGACTTGTCCGCCGACCTCGCACTGCACTCAAATCTCAATTTTCATGCGGCACTTTCCTTGCTTCAAAATTGCAAGAGAAGTGAATTGACTCCACGGTGCCGTTCCTGACGGTCCATAAAGAGACATTCGCTTGCGATATTGTACCGTATGGCTACATGAGCAAGCGCTTTTCCAAGAAAGTTCTATCGATTCTTCTGTGTCGAGGTTTTTATAATGAGTAAAGCTATCCGAAAGAAAGTGTCCGGCCGGAAAAAAGATACCCAGCAGAGCAGGTCGGTGTGGATGGATACCGCGGAGCTGCCGCTCGAGCCTCCGCTGACGGAAAGGATAACTGCTGATGTGTGCATCGTCGGCGCTGGGATCGCAGGAATGTCTACCGCTTACCTGCTCATGCGCGAAGGAAAATCTGTGGTCGTGCTGGATGACGGGCGCATTGGCGGGGGTATGACGGGAAGAACTACCGCCCACCTGGTCAACGCCCTCGACGATCGGTATTTCGAGCTGGAGCGTCTTCATGGTGAAGAAGGTTCGCGGCTAGCTGCCGAAAGCCACACCGCCGCGATCGACGCAATCGAAGCTATCGTGACGCAGGGAAAGATCAAATGCGAATTCGAGAGACTTGATGGGTACTTGTTTGTGCCGCCGCGCGACTCCAAAAAGATTCTTGACGACGAACTGGAAGCCGCGCATAGAGCAGGCCTCACCGATATCGAAAAGGTCGAGCGTGTTCCCTGGGATTCCTTTGATACTGGCGCGGCTTTACGTTTTCCTCGCCAGGCCCAGTTTCATCCATTGAAGTACCTGGCGGGACTTGCAGAAGCCATAAAAGAAAAAGGCGGACGCATTTATAACGAGACTCATGCAACTGAAATCGAAGGCGGCAAGAAAGCGCGAGTCGAAACGACTGGCGGCGGAGTCGTGACTTCCGAGTCGGTTGTAGTAGCAACCAACACACCCGTAAACGACCTAATTGCGATTCACACCAAACAAGCTCCTTATCAGACCTATGTGATCGGCGCTCGCATTCCCAAAGGTTCAGTTACGCGCGGGTTGTACTGGGACACGCCGGATCCGTATCACTACATACGGATAGAAACCATAGGTAGAGGCGCTACTGCGTATGACGTTTTGATCGTGGGCGGCGAAGATCATAAGACCGGTCAGCAGGACGACGCAAACAAACGCTTCAGCGCCCTCGAGCGTTGGACCAGACGGCGTTTTCCCATGGTTGAAGGAATCGAGTATCGGTGGTCGGGAGAAGTAATGGAGCCGGTCGACGGTTTGGCTTTCATCGGCCGGAATCCCATGGACAAACAAAACGTTTTTATTGCGACCGGCGATTCCGGCAATGGCATGACGCATGGGACGATTGCCGGCCTACTCTTGACCGATCTGATCATGGGACGCAAAAACCCCTGGCAATCACTCTACGAACCATCGCGCGTTACGTTGCGCTCCCTGCCGGAATTCATCAAAGAAAATCTGAATGTGGCCAAACAGTATACGGACGTAGTGGTCGCCGGTGATGTTGAGTCCGTGGATGAAATCAAACCTGGTTCAGGAGCCATCATCTCGAGAGGACTAAGCAAGGTGGCAGTTTATCGTGATCCGGGCGGCGTAACTCACGAACTCTCGGCTGTTTGCCGGCACCTGGGCTGCATAGTTAACTGGAACACGCTCGAGAATAGCTGGGACTGTCCCTGCCACGGCTCTCGTTACGACGCGATGGGCCACGTCACTCAAGGACCCGCCAATAGTGATCTGTTGCCGGTTGAGCAGGAGTGAGCAGTGAACAGTAAGCATTCGCCGCTGTTATCGAGTTACACATAGAGACTCTATATCACGTCCGGAGGGCGAAGCTCACCGTCGAATTCCAGCCGATCATATTGCCCGACGGTTTTCAAGCGCCAAAGGCGCGAAATGTAATAGCCTGGGCCACCGGCCCAGGAAAAGTTTGACGTCGAATCGCTCCAAGCGCTGAAGGCGCGGAATAGAGCCGCTTTCATCGAACGTTAAGATCTACGCAACCATTTTATTTTCGCGTCTTCAGCGCTCAGGAACTTTAGGTATCCCGTTCCTGGGCCGATGGCCCAGGCTATTACATTTCGCGCCCTTGGCGCTTCGGAAAAAACCCTCGCGTTCCGCCAATTACTGTTTCTGTTTGCTGCCCACTGCTTCTGTTCCTATTTGCTGCTAGCCCGTGCTGTGATGCGTATGAAAACTCGGGTGGAACTCGTCCTCAGCCGCCTGGCCCAGGAGGTCTGAAACTCCGGCTGGTGGGAAGCCGCGATGTTCTCTGTTCTGACTAAGCCGAATCCTGCGTTCTGGTAGACCTTGATCAGCTCAGAATTCATATAGCTGGCATCCAATACTGGTAGTCCCAGCCTGACGATCTCCGAACTGTCCCTTTCTAAATCGAGGCCGATTACAATCTTCAGGAAAGCGTCCGTCTTACAAATACGGCGGAGATTGTAGAGGATCGCGATATCTCCCCCAGCCACCCCTCGAAGAAGGCTCCCCCAGGGAAAATTAACGTGTGCCTCGGTTGCTATGCCATCCAGTTCCGAAGGAAAAGCTTCCACGGGTGCCTGGAGGAATAAGACGTTAGGGGCGCCGCCTTTCGAAGAACTCCTGTGAATTCTTTCGGACAGTTTTTCCAGAGGGCGGCGATTGGCATCGATGCCTATAAACAAGCGCTGGGGATCCTTGCGGGCACAGCTGTAGGCAAACAGACCATCCCCGGTCCCAACGTCAACCGTGATTCGATTGTTGTACGGACTAATGAGTTCCGTGAGGGTTGCTCTATCTATCTATCAAAGGGTCTTACCGCGAATGAGAGTTAACATGGGATGATCCATCCTTTCGTGTGACGGCCGTTGTCCCGAGTCAATGAAAAAGGTACAGACTCAAATTTCACATCTTAATGTTCACGCTGCTGCCATGTCGGCTTCACTGATATCAAAGTTGGCAGAAACTCTTTGCACGTCGTCGTGGTCTTCCAGGGCTTCCATTAGCTTCAACATTTGTCTGGCCTCAGGTCCCTCGAGCTTTTTGTACTCCTTAGGAACCATCTCTACCTCGGCCACCTGTGGTTCCACACCTGACTTCTTAACAGCATCGAGTACACCCTCGAACTCAGCAGGCGCAGTTATGATTTCAAAATTGTCTTCATCGTCACGCAAATCTTCGGCGCCCGCGTCGCTGACAATCTCAAACAGATCATCTTCCGATTTAGCTGCCTTCGGAATGACGATGTAACC
>JALYTI010000261.1 GCA_030854375.1 Acidobacteriota bacterium
AGACGGGAATGAAACGTGGGCAAGTCAAGGAGTTTTTCGACGAGCTCTACAACCTCGCTTCGCGTGAAGTCAAGACTAACGGGGAATTCGTACTTCCGGGCTTTGGCAAGCTCGTCAAGTCCGAAAGGAAGGCGCGGGAGGGGAGAAATCCTGCAACTGGAGAAACGATTCAGATACCCGCGAAAACTACTCTAAAGTTTCGTGTCGGCAAAGGCATGAAGGATACAGTTTTACCGAAGAAATAATGTAAACCGTTTCTGGACTTGAGAGTCTAAAGCGCCGCCCAGCAGTTCATTTTTTGGTGAACACGGGGCGGCGCTTACGTTTTTATCTCTGAAAAGCCGGCAACATTCAATCTTTTGAGCTACTTAGCAGCTTCGCGTTAGAGGTCCGGCGGTTTGTGAGAGTCTCAAAAAAATGCCTGGCATTTCTCGACACCCTTGGGTATAATCTGTCGTTTTGCTGAACCCCTAAGAAGAGCGCTGTCTCGGGATGCTTTTTCCTGAGATTGAAGTCGTTCCAAGGTTGCGACCGATCTGCATCCTTCGGGTTGGCTTATGCATCTGAGTTTCACAATAAAATAGCCGCTAGCATGCGGTTTGGAGGGTAAAAACGCAACCGTGACTTTCGACAGACATTTACCGCTGGACGAGCGGATCCTAAGAATTGACCACATTCAGGCAAGGCGTTATTCAAAATTGAGCGGCGTGGCTTTGGAGATAGCAACACAAGGTATTCTGCGCCACTTGCGCGCGTGCGATCGAATGGATGTGAACCCCGACACCTCAGCCGTGCGAGAAATAATCGATGATGCCTTGAACGGTCGTCGAGTTTTCGCTGAGACTACGGAACACCCACGAGCAGCCTAATCAGGTTTCTTACCTTACGCTAAAGAGATCGCCTAAGTGGGGCGGTCTCTTTATTTTTCTTCAACCAAGTTCTGCAAGTTGACCATCGAGGTCGGCTGCATGCTAACATGCCGCGCCAGGCATGTGCCCCTGTAGCTCAGCGGATAGAGCATCTGCCTTGTTGGAGCCTTAATGGGGAAGAATTTTGAGATGAACCCATTGAGTGGACGGCCCCATATGCGGGGACGCCCTTAGAGCCTCTGGTACTCGATTGATGAGTAACAAACCACGAGGATTGGGTAATCCGCAGGAAACCTTTCCCAGTCGAGGACAATGGAAGGGGCTCCTCAGAGACTATACGGGCCGGGACTGCGATGTCCAAGATATAGTCCAGCCAGCAAACCTGTGACTACGGGCCGTCAGGGAAAACCTGATGCTGGAAGCTAAGCAGAGGGCCGCAGGTTCGAGTCCTGCCAGGGGCAATACTTTTCAAAACCTTTTTGAGCAGCTTATGGCGGCTATAGTTCAGTCGGTTAGAACGCTTGATTGTGGATCAAGAGGTCGTGGGTTCGAGTCCCACTAGCCGCCCCAGAATTTTGCGTCCTGGACGTGTAAAGGAATTTCTCCTTAAGCCAATGCGCTTCGATGAAATTTCGGCGCCTGTTATCAATCCTGCCTCGTTCTAACTTTCGTTCGACCGCGTCTCTAGTCCTTCTAAACTCCTCTCATAAACATTAGGCAACTTAACGTGCTCTGGTCGAACTCCCACCCCGATCAATCGCGCAGGAATGCGGCGAAGAATCGGAAAACGGCGAAGAAGCCTAAGCGGCCATGGAAGTGAAACTTGCTGACTGCCCAGTACGCGCCCGATTACCTGATTTTGGAGAATCACCTGCACACTCTGCGTGACGCGTGTAGGTAAATGACGCCGCTTTTGTACCTTCTCAAGCTCGATCGTCGAGATCGTCCTCTTAATGAAGCGCTGGGCCAAAATATTAGCGGCCGCAACCGCGTCCTGAATTGCCAAATTAATTCCTACGCCACCAATCGGCGACATTGCGTGCGCTGCGTCACCTATACACAGCAATCCTGGCCGGTACCATTTGCGCAACCGGTCCACTAGTACTGTTAACAACCTGATGTCTTCCCAGTCTCCTAACTCAGCAACTCTATCGCGCAGAAAAGGTGCGATTCTCACAATGTCTTCGCGGAACGCTGTAAGACCTCGTTGCTTGATGGCTTCGAATTCTCCCTTCGGAATCACAAAACCGCACTGCCAGTAATCCTCGCGATTCAGCATCACCATAATCTTACCGTCAACAAGTCGGCCGAGCGTCTGGCCCCCGTCCTCCGGATGTTTAGATATCCGAAACCAGAGGACATCAATAGGAACTCCAAACTCATCAACCTGGAGTTGTGCGAGTTCGCGGATCCGAGAATGCCGCCCATCCGCGCCCACCACCAAATCAGCACGTATTTCCAGTGGCCCATCCGGCGTCTTGGCGCGCACGCCTACAACGCTCCCGTTATGCTCCAGCAGATCAGTCACTTCAGTTTTCATTCTCAGGTTGAAGGTCGGGTAGAGCTTCGCGTGATCGGCGATGAAGCTGAGAAAGTCCCACTGCGGCATGAACGCGATAAATTTGCAGCGCGTCGGAAGGTGTGAGAAGTCCGCGAGGATAACGGTCTCGTTGCCAAACTGTCCTCCGAGCTCGCGTACTTCCTGGTGAGGTCGCTCCAGGAACTCGTCTAATAGACCCAGCTCATGCATCACCTCGAGGGTTGAAGGGTGGATTGTATCGCCACGGAAATCTCTCAAAAAGTCTGCGTGCTTTTCCAGCACAAATACGTCAACTCCCGCACGAGCCAACAAAAGGCCCAACATCATTCCCGAGGGTCCTCCGCCGGCAATGCAGCAGCGTGTGGTGAGCTGACTCGAAAGTGTTTTCACAATAAGCTTATTGCTGCTGACGTTCCATGGCTGACGAGGAAATGAGTGGCCTGACTTTTAGTTATGTTCGGCCAACACTGTCGCCGCGTCCTCCTCGACAATTGAGAATGGATCGGATACGTGCTAGAGCTAGAGCGTGTTTAGTCTGAAAGGTACTCCGTGAGTCGCAACGAAACACCACATCCGATCAGTCTTCACAAAGAGATTTATGGAAGCGGTGATCCAATTCTTTGCCTGCACGGATTAGGAGCCAACCTATATACGTGGCGCCACTTCATTACTCCGTTCTCCCTTAATAACAAATTAATACTAGTTGATCTCAAAGGATTCGGAGCGTCGCCTAAACCTTTCGACACAAACTACTCCATCGAGGACCACGCCGACGAGATTTACAGAATCATTGTCGAAGACAATTTGACCAGGTTGACCGTAATTGGAAACTCTTTGGGTGGCGGTGTCGCACTGCTATTGGCTATCAGACTCTGCCAGGAAGATCGCGCCCGGCTTTCGAAACTGGTCCTCATCGCCAGCGGTGGATACGAAGAATATCTGCCTCGATACCTTATGCTTTTGAGATCTGTTCTGGGCGTCCTCATTGTTTATCTATCGCCAAGCAAGCGAGCTGCGAAATTTGTGTTGCGAGCGTGCTTTTACGACCGTAAGAAAATTACTCGGGAGCAAGTCCTAAATTACTCCGTCCCGATAAGCAGTCCAGGAGGTCGCCACGCGTTATTGCAAACAGCGAAGCAATGCATCCCACCGAACATTGCGGAGATCCTGGCCAAACTCAAAACTATTAGCGTCCCTACACTTATCTTGTCGGGACGAGAGGATCGCGTTGTACCCGTCAAAGTAGCCGAACTATTGCATGAGGCAATTCCCAATTCGACACTCGAGTTGATAGAACAATGTGGACACGTGCCCCAGGAAGAAAGACCCGACGAAACGATCGCTATCATTTCCAGGTTTCTGGCTGCAGTAAACTGAACGGGGGCCTTTTTTTCTTTTACCTGTTTCCGGGCCATTCCTTCTTGATTTCATAGTCCACTAAGGATTGCCTTCCATCTCGTCCACGCCTCATCGCGCGCCTTTTTGTTGGCGGGGTTGTTGTCGTTCGGATCTTCGCCAGCGCGCATGAAGCCGTGTCCGGCGCCTTCGTATGTGACAGGGTCGTACTTCTTTGTTAATTCCTTCATTGCTTCGGTTGTCTTTGGCACTGTCGCATTGATGCGCGCGTCATTGCCCGCATAAAAGCCATATACGGGGCCTCTAATCCGGGCGAGCGCTTCCTTGTCTACATCTTGTTCATTTGCTGGCGGGGCACCATAAAAGACGAACGCAGCTTTCAAGTTAGGGTTGTTCGTCCCATAACGAAATGACTGGCCGCCGCCCCAGCAGAAGCCCGCGACAGCGACTTTGCCGTTGACCGCCGGCAGCTTTGAAAGATAGTCGAAAACTGCATTCAAGTCGGCCGTGATTTGAGCGGGAGGTAGGTCTCTTATCGCCTTACCGATAGCATTGCTATCCACGGCGCGCAGTTCAGTCGTCCCACCCCCGTTTGGTCCCATGCCCGAAAGCAGATCAGGAGCAATAGCTACGTAACCGGCCCCAGCCAACTGATCGGTTAGGCTTTGTACCCAATCGCTCAAGCCAAAGATCTCGTGGATGACG
>JALYTI010000262.1 GCA_030854375.1 Acidobacteriota bacterium
CAATGAGGGTGATTTCTTTCAGCAACATGACTCTTGACACACGCTCGTTGGCCTGGGCTATTACAATCCGTGCCGTTGCCGCTTCAAACGAACTCAATTTCTGCGTAGCCCTGGGGCAGTTGCCAAAGGCTGTTACATTTTTCATAAAGGAACATTCATGGCTTCAACAGACTGTCCTCAAATTGTTAGTAGCAAAGAAGTCTTCCGCGGTCGCATTTTTGACGTCACCATAGACACAATTCGCGAGGGCGATAAAACTTATCAACGCGAAGTGGTGCACCACCCGGGGAGCGCAGTCATCATTCCGATATTTGATGACGGTACGATCGCCCTGGTACGTCAATACCGCCATCCAGCAGTGCGATACCTGCTGGAAGCCCCGGCGGGCACATTGAAGCGAGGAGAAGTTCCGGAGGAAGGCGCGGCGCGCGAATTGGAAGAGGAGCTGGGTTTCGTCGCCGGCCGTCTGGAGAAGTTATCGGAATTCTTTGTTTCGCCCGGATTCTGCGAAGAAAAAATGTGGGTTTACCTCGCAACAGAACTGACTGAAACCAAGCAGCAACTTGAAGACGATGAAGTTCTTGAGGTAGTGCGCATTCGCTTCTCCCAGGCATTAAGTATGATCACCAGCGGTGAAATCGAAGACGCGAAAACAATAATCGGAGTGATGCTGGCGGCACCGCGCGTCGGTCCAGCGATGCTTGAGGTCGACTATCCCGCGGTCTGAATCTCACAAGTTCAAAGACATCCTTCGTGCAGAATGAAGGTGTGTTCCTGGGTAGCTTTACTCTCAAACAGGCTTGAGGTAGCTGGCAGAAGCAAAGCCTCGATAATGCATGCCCTGCAGATCCGTCTCCACTTCCAGAAAACCGTTGACGTTCTGGTTCGTGATCGCGCGCACGATCTGACCGTCCGGTAGTTTGGCTTTAACATTGCCGGTGGGATTAGCTGGATCAATCCTCGGCTCGTTTCGCAGGTTTAAGGGAGTCGAGCTGACCTCCACTTTGTACTGCGTTCCGGTGACCGCGGGCGCCGGCGGTTGCACAGGCCCCGGACCAGTAGCACCCACCTGAACAGTCTTCGACAACATCAGGTAATCATAGATCTGCTCGCCATAGTATTTGCTGCCGTTAAAGTATCCCTGTTTCAGCCCCTTGGCCGGCTTGAAGCCACCGGTGTTATATGCGATGGCCACATAAGTCATTTCCTGATCTGTGAGCGTAGTCTTGTGGTCAAATCCAATTTTTTTCAGGGCATGACGAAGTTCTCCAATGGCTTTCTGCAAACAAATATCGAAGTCGGCATACCGCTTCTCAAGGAAATAGTCAGGCTCGTCAACGAAGAATTGAAGGTCGTACTGAAAGATGCCAAAGCCGTGGCAGAACTTGTTTGGGTTTGCAGCCGGACCTTTGTATTGGTTGATGTAGTGGGCCATGTCCACCAGGGCTTGGCGAGCGAGCTGGAACATCCGCTGACCATTTGGCTTGGCTTCCAAGTGGGCCCTCGTCTTTGGGAAGGCGCTACGTCCTCCCGTTGCCGTGGCATCGATCGTGTCTCCGACGCATAACTCCAGTATCCGATCAACACTGAGCGGAAGTTTGCGCAGAGTGGGCCATATCTCGCCTGTCTCCTGGCAAGCAAGTGCTGTAAGCATATTCAGACTGAATGGCGTACCTTGAATTGCTGTCTCGATCTTGTCGTGAAAAGTCTGTTTGAACCAGAGCATGTCTTTAGCGTTCGGCATACGGTTCTCCTTGAGAGGTTCGCAGAAGCACCCGGGATGGAAGCCTCCGGTGAGATTTGGCTCTTTGGTCAATCAAAACGGACTGACTGAGCTAAGAGTGTTAATCGGCCGTCGCTCATTACTCGCGAAGCAATAGTGCGAGAAGCACTAGCGAGCTTGCGAATTCGCAGAGCAACTGTGTGACAACTGTGAAAACGCCCTTAAGAAAATTGAGCTGAGAAGAATATCAACGTTGGCAATAACTCTCAAGAATTTTGAGGAATGTAGGGCACCAGAAGTGACGGGAACGTAACGCGGGAGACGCAATCCGTCAAACGCACAAACGAAGTGCATGCCGGCCCGTTTAGTAAGACGCCCCCAATTAACTAATTAGCGCAATGCTTCATGAATCAATGAAATTTTTGTTTGACCGCTTGAGAACAACTTCATACACTCGTTTCTATAGTGTCCGATCAATTTGCTTCGCCGGTACAACCGCTGATCGAAACTCGTCCTGATGCTCCCGATAGGCGGCCGGGTGCGCCCGGATTCTTTCCGACGAACCCGAACGATCCGCCCTGGGGAGTTTCTCAGGCCATCCTACTCTGGGTCGTAAGCATCGGGTTGTTGTTTATAGTGCCGTTGCTGGCAATCCTGCCTTACGTGCTGTACAGAGTTTTAGCTTACGGATCCGTTGAAGGCCTGGGAACTGACGCCAACCTAATCTTCATTTCCATTATCAGTGTTTTGCCGGCGCACATTCTGACGTTCCTGGTAGTCTGGGTTATCGTCACAAATCGAGGCCGGCGGCCGTTTTGGCAAACGCTCGGCTGGACATGGCCTGAAAACTTTGGTCCGTGGAAGGCAATCGGATTGGCGGTCGCGCTGTTTGGCCTGGGGGGGTTAATAACCTGGCTGTTCGGCGGCAGTGAGACGCAGCTGGATCAAATAATTAACAGTTCCCTGGGAGCGCGTTTCGCAACCGCTTTCCTGGCTGCGGCCACAGGTCCGCTGGTCGAGGAGTTAATATACCGTGGCGTTCTCTACTCCGCGTTGCAGAGAGCATTCGGGATGCTGTGGGCTGTGGTTGTGGTTTCTTTATTGTTTGCCGCAGTTCACGTGCTTCAGTATTACAAGAACCTCGGTGTGATCGTTGTAATCGTTATCCTCAGCGTGTCTCTGACTTTGGTGCGCGCACTCACGGGAAAGCTTTTGCCCTCATACGTAATGCATCTCGTGTTCAACGGCATCCAGGCCGTCTTTCTCGTCTTACAGCCTTTTGTAGAGCGACCCACCGGTCAAAAGAAGGCAGCCGCAGGCTTTCTCATTCACAGTCTTTCGCGACTTCTGGCGTAAACATGGGTTATGAGGTTGTCGTCGTAGGCGGAGGAATCGGCGGACTTACTGTTGCCGCATTGCTCGCCGAACGGGGAATGAATGTCTGCCTGCTCGAAAGAGAATCTCGAGTAGGAGGCTGCGCGGCAAGCTTCGACAAACTTGGCTACAGTTTCGAGCAGGGAGACGGACTCTATTCCTCGTGGCAGCCCCATGAGATCCACGACCGTGTGTTCTCCGAACTGCCAGTCGATCCTCCCGAAGTTCGCCTTTTGGAACCAAGCTATTCCGTCAGACTTCCAGATCAATCTCAGATTCAGTTAACCGGTAATGCGGAACAGTTTGAGGAGAGTTTGCGCAGGGTTTTTCCTGAGTGCGCCGACAATGCAGTTGCTTTTTACCGCAATCTCGCTCCGTTGAGTGCTGCGGTGCGGAGATGTTTGCAGAGATCGCCGGATTTCTTCTCTGCAAGTCGCATTCGGCGCGCGTACAACCTCATGTCGGAGGGCAGGATTGCCGCTGAACTTCTCAGGGCGACAAAAGAAACCACGCTTGAGCATCTCGATAAAGTGTCCTCACGCTTCCGTCGTTTTCTGGATGTGCAGTTGCAGTTTTTGGCCCAGGGAGACAGTACGCAAGTTAACTATCTTAGTGCGGCTATCGCCTTGAGCGCCCCGCACGAAGGGCTGTTTGCTATTCGCGGTGGCTCTGCAGCGCTGGCAAACAGTATGCAGGAATCAATAAAAAGAAGCGGAGGGAAGATTCGCCTGGACACACCGGTACTTAAACTGACCTACGATTCAAGCGGCACTGCGGTGGGCGTTGATCTCCTGAGCGGTGAAAGAGTGACCGCCTCGAAAGCGATCGTCAGCAATCTAACTTTGTGGGATACGTACGGAAAGCTTGTGGGTCTCAATCGCACTCCAACTGAAATCCGAAAAGAATTGAGTGGGCTGCGCGGCTGGGGTGCATACCTAATGTATTTGGCGCTGGATGAAGACGCAGCAAAGTCATTATCGTCAACACACGTCATGGCCCTTAGAGATTGGCAGGAAGAGCAGCCGTACGATGCTGAACATGACCAGTTTCTTTTTGCCGCCGCACCGTCCTGGGATTCAAGAGCACCAGCCGGTAAACGAGCCGTGACCTTTCACAAGTTCACTGAGGTCGACAACTGGTTTGCCTACCACAAAGACGAAACGGAACTGGAGCAAAAAGATCAGCAAATGCTCGAGGCCTGGTGGGGACAACTCCACGCGACCATGCCTGAGCTAGGTAGTAGCATCGAAGTTATTGATACTGCGACACCGCGGAGCTTTTATGATTCAACGCGCCGAAAATTGGGGATGGTTGGCGGCATAATCCCTTCTCCAGAGAGCTTCTGGTTCAACCAACCCAGCTACCAGACATCC
>JALYTI010000263.1 GCA_030854375.1 Acidobacteriota bacterium
CGAGACTCAGATTTAGAAGCTAGATAGGTTCTTTTATCACTGATTCTTTGTGTTGGCGAGAAAGAATCGCGGTGCATTTGCTGGATAACTTCTTAACTACAGGCGCAAAAGCTTTGGGAAAAGCGTCGTTAAGGCGAATAGGAGTGATAGGGCGGTGACGATGATTGCTGTCGTCCAGGCTCCGAGGTTGTAAATGGGCCCATTCACATACATACCCATCAGGTCGCGGTCGTTTACCAGGCGTAGTATGGCAAAAAGAATGATAGGCAAAAGCAGCCCATTGATTACCTGGGTTACCAGAAGTACATGAAACAACGGCAAGTTTGGAATCACCGCGATGGCCGCACCTACAGCCACGAGAAAAGTGAAGACACCAATGAAAGTTGGGGCCTCACGAAAACTACGGGATACGCCTTTCTCAAACCCAAGCGCTTCGCTAATCGAATAGGCGGTAGCCAGGGGCAACACGCCCGCCGCTAACATCGAGGCTCCAAACAAACCAACGGCGAACAACTTCTCCGCGTATGGTCCTGCGAATGGTTCCAGTGCGCGCGCAGCATCAGCTGCGCTCTCGATGTGCAAGCCATGTTTATGTAGAGTAGCCGCGGTTGATACAACGATAAAGAAAACAACAAGGATGGCCAAAATCGTGCCAACCCAGACGTCCATTTTTGTTCGTCCGTAGTCCTCAGGTGTGACACCTTTCTCGACTACTGAGGACTGAACGTAAACCTGCATATAAGGGGAGATGGTGGTGCCGACTACTGCCACGAGTGTAAATAAATAAGCGTGGTCAAAACTAAAAGTTGGTTTTACTAATCCGAGCGCTACCTGGTTCCAATCGGGCTTTGCAAGAAACGCTGAAACAATGTAGCCGAGAAAAACAAGCGACATCAAAAGAAAAACCCGCTCTACTCGTTGGTATGAACTCTTAACCACGAGCCACCAAATGGTAATTGCCGTTATTGGAACTGCGATGAATCGTGGCACGCCAAAGAGTTCTGTAGCTGCCGCAATGCCGACGAATTCCGAAACTGTCACTCCGCCGTTTGCGATTAGTAGCGCCAACATAACAAATGCGGTCCAACGCACGCCGAAGCGTTCACGAATGAGGTCGGCGAGGCCCTTGCCAGTGACGGCACCCATGCGGGCGCACATTTCCTGGACCATGCCAAGGCTAATTGTGAGAGGAATCAGTATCCAGAGGAGGCGATATCCTTGTTCTGCTCCGACTGAAGCAAACGTTGCAATTCCACCCGCATCATTGCCGGCGCTGGCGGCGATCATGCCTGGCCCGAGAATGGCGAGGTACGTGACCAATTTCCGGCGCCATGCCATCGAAGGCTTCGCGCCGGGACCGCGACGCCGTAAGAAACGCCGTCCGGTAGCTCTTACTGCTGCTCGTGCTTCCTCCACTTGGAGGTTCTCCATCGGTCATAAATCTTTTTGAATGCCGATCCGAAATTGAAACTGCGATGGAAATCGCTAGTCCCGAATCAACAGTCATCCCAACAACCTTGGCAAACGCTGCCGCCAGTCTTTCGGCAACAGTATTTCCATTGCATCGTCCACTGTGATGATTCCCAGAATATCACCCGTTTCATCCATGACGGGCAACGCGAGAAGGTTATATTCGGCGATCCTTTGGGCCACTTCATTTGCTGGTTCGTCGGGATGCGCTGTTTGAAATTCAGTGCGCATCACACTAGCCAGCAGCACTGAAGGATCAGCCAAGATCAAACTGCGCAGCGCAATCACCCCAACCAGTTTCCACGAACCTTCGCCTTCTACAACGTAGAGGTAATAAATCATGTTTGGCGTTTCCGCCATTTCGCGCAAACGCGCCAGCGCTTCGCCCACGGTCAATGCGCGCGGCAACGTGACAAACTCCGTGGTCATCAGTCCACCGGCCGTGTCGTCTTCGTAAGGCAAAAGCTCGGCGACATCAGCCTGCTCTTCATCCTCCATCAAGCCGAGCAATTCTTCTGCCTTCTGTTCCGGTAGATCGCCGAGAACGTCGGCAGCTTCATCGGGCGACATCCATTCAAGAATGTCGGCCGCGCGTTCCTGGTCCATATCTCCCAGTATTCGAACCTGCCGTCCCGAGGGCATTTCTTCGAGAGTCTCAGCCGCTGTTTCATCGTCAAGCGACTCGACCACTTCGGAGCCATGATGATAGGAAAGCGCCTCGGCGAGTCGGGCAATCTCTACCGGGTGTAGTAGTGATAGTTTTCCGCGCGAAGATTTGAGTTGGACCGTCGCTGCGTCCGTTGCCAGGTAGCCGACGTCAGCCCAATCGAGGACTTCAACGGGCGTCCGCGTACCGACGAAACCGGCGGGCGCGAGTCGTCTCCAAAGTCCCTGCAAGCTTACGTCGGCTCCAGTTACCCGCCAGTCTCCCGCCGCTTCGATGAGCTGTACGTCATTCACGCGAACGACACGCTTCCCGTCCACGTCGATCAACTGCTTATCAAGTACATCGCGAGCAAGTAGGACCTCGCTCTCGCGACGCACGAAAGGGCGTAGATCCAGTATGTCTGAATTGAGTTGCACACCCTGCTCGTTAAGTTCTGTTATCCGCCAACGTGAAAGAAAGAAATCGCGGCGGCGATAGCGCGCCACTATCCCGGCGACCGGCGGATGATCGTCCTCACCAAGGCGCACAATGACGTCCTTGATGGTTGCCACACGCTCACCCTCGAGATCGCGGATGGGGCGACCCAACACTTGCGACAGATAAAGCATTATTGATTCACCCGGCGATCAAGCTTCGCTGCGAATCATAGCATGAGCCCTTGCGGACGACAGCAGGGGAGAAACGCGAAATTTGGACTATTTGATTAAGGAAATAATTAAGGAAAATTTCGGACGGCGGGCTGGCTACCTGGCGTTGTTCGACTCCGAAAGATCTTCAACCTGGCGATTGCCAATTCCATTGCGCGGTCCCGACCTGAATAGAGATCGCGGCGCTCAACAACTACTGTCTCGTCAGGTTTGATGCTGTGTCCTTCGAGGCGAACACCTGCAGATGTTTGATAATCGAGTTCGCTGATATCGAGTAAGCCGCCGTCGGGCAGCACGTGTCGTGTCCGAATAGCGAGAACGCAGCCACACGTTTCTGTGCCAATGATCGTTGCCCGGCTGGATGTCCTCAGCGCCGCTATTAAAATCTCGGCTGCACTCGAAGTGCGCTCGCTGGATAGCACCACCAGGGGAAGTCCCGGCGAAACTTTCGACCGCCTGACTCGTCCGGAAGTGATTAGAGATTTTGTAGAGGTTGAGATCGTGAAACTGCTTCCGGAGCGATCGGTGAATTGCCCGAGGCTAAATCCGTCACCTAGAAAAGCTGAAGCGATGTCAGCCATTGCCTCAGCGTCGCCACCGCCGTTGCTCCGTAGGTCAATGATTATCCCACGGACATTCTTAAGCTTGTCATTGAGATAGCTGCCGAAGCTAAGAGCAATCGGTTGGGTGAAGGCATCCATTTCGATGACAGCGTAATCATTCGTTTCTCGATGAACTCTGAGACCGAGGTCGCGCTGTTGCCAATAGCGCCGAAATTCCGCTGATCTTTCATTACCGTCTTTTCTTTTCCACCGGATTTCAACTGAAGTCTCCGGTGGGCCTTCCGTGACCGTCGCGAAGGCGCGAAACCGCTGGAAACCCGTCGCCGCTGATGAATTCACTAATCGACTTTTGACCAGCGATAACGCCGGCGTGCCATTAATACTTTCAATCACATCACCGGCATGGATGCCGGCGCGTTGAGCGGCAGACTCGCGTTCAACTTGAACAACAGTGGGCAGCCCGTCAATCTCTCGTACGGCAATGCCAATACTTACAAACCGCGGGTGCCACCAGTCAGATTTCTCTTCGGGCGCAAAAACGCGAGTGTGGGGATCGTTCAGGGAACCAATCATTCGACGCAGTACCGCGTAGAAGTCCGTTGCCGAACTACTCTCCGCTGCGAGCGATCGAAAGGTAGTTCTTTGAGCGTCCCAATCCAGACCATGGAATCTGGGATCGTAGTAGCGCTCATTTATGGCGGACCAGGCGTCATCGAATACAGTGAGCCGGCCTTCGCGAGTGGAAGTCGAAACGACGGCTGCATCACATACAAGAAGGGGGGAAAAGGGAAAGGGGGAATGGAGAAAGCGGAAAGGGGGAAGGGGGAAAGGGAAAACAAAGAACAATGAGACGAGCACAGCAACTGAAGCCCACCAGAGGATGCTGGACGGACGTCGTAGGTACATCTTTTTCTTCCCTTTCCCCATTCCCCTTTTCCCCTTTCCCCCGTTCCCCTGTTTCCCCGTTTCCCCGTTCCTCCTCTTTTATCGTGGTGGCTTGCGAAAGTTATAGCGCAGCAAAACGCGAATAGGAATTGCAACACCATTGCGCATCGCCGGAAAGAAATGTAATTTGCGAACCGTATCTATTGTTGCCTCGTCGAGACCA
>JALYTI010000264.1 GCA_030854375.1 Acidobacteriota bacterium
ATTCACTGTGGGTAACTCCTGTTCCGGCGCTCATGCGCTGTACGTCGCCACGCCGGATGACAGAACCCGTGCCAATGCTATCGCGATGCTCAAGAGCTCCCTCCAAAATGTAAGTGACGATTTCCATGTCGCGATGGCCGTGTCTGGGAAAACCGCGTCCTCCCTGGACAAAGTCTTCATTAATGACGCGCAAGCTGCGAAATTGCGTGTGCTTCGGATCGTAGTAATCACCGAAAGAGAAAGTATGGTAGGTGTTAAGCCAACCGAAATCGAAGTTGCCGCGCTGTTCGGCTTTGCGAATTGTGATCATGTCTTACTTGTACTTGTATCCGCCCTACTTCAGTCTACATGCCCGTACCACCGGATACTGACTTGCGACAAACCAAAGGAAGCTCTGATCAAATCTCTTCGGCGCGTAGCGCCGGTATGAGTTTAGCCCGGCGTTTTAACGCCGTGGATCAAATGGTTAGAGGGGTTCTCGTCGCATAGCGACGATTGAATTCGCACTAATTTCAGGCGTCGCTACGCGACGCTATACTTCGTCGACCTTTCCCGGCCTTAAAAGGCCGGGCTAAATTCACAACGACGCTATGCGTCGAAACTACTTTTTCAGACCTTCCTAAATCTCGTCGCACATCGCCACAAAAATCTCTGCCAGTTCGTTCAGGCCTGTTGCATCCTCATCATTGAACCGGCCAAAAACCGGACTATCTAAATCCAGCACACCAATCAACTGATCATTATTGATTAGTGGAACCACAATCTCAGAATTTGATTCGCTGTCGCAGCCAATGTGGCCGGGAAACTCATGAACGTTGTCCACGAGAATCGTTTTTCGTTGCTGCGCGGCCGTACCGCAAACTCCCTTTCCCATTTGAATGCGAACGCAAGCAGGTTTGCCCTGAAACGGGCCCAGCACCAGTTCGTTATTCTTATATAAATAGAAACCCGCCCAATTTAATTCCGGTAGCGAGTGGAATACCAGCGACGCGAAGTTTGCCGCATTCGCAGTGAAGTCGCGTTCGCCTTCGAGCAAGCTGCGAAGTTGCGAGGCGAGGCTCGCATAGAGTTCCTTCTTTGCGTGCGATGAAGTTGTCGGCGTCATTAGAATAAAGGCCAAGTCAATTTACCGCAAAGGACGCAAAGACTTCGCAAAGGATCGCAAAGAAATGCTGGTCGCTTTTCACCCCTTTGCGCATTTTTGCGAATTCTCCGCGCTCTTTGCGGTTATTGGTCCCGAGTTTCCAAAGCTGGTCTTATGCTGATCACAACTGATTTCGAGGCCGGGGTGTTGCTCTTATCCGCCACACTTCGCAATGGCACAAGTACATTTGTCTCCGGAAAGTAAGTGGCAGCGCAACGTCGAGGAATGCTGTAGGGCACCACAACAAAACGACGCGCCACACGCTCTTCACCTTCAAAGTGGCTAAACAGATCAACCATTTGTCCCTGGGCCAGGTTTGAGTCCTGGATATCATCTCCATTTAGAAAAACCACTCTTCGACCGTTGTAAATGCCTCGATAACGATCGTCCAAACCGTAAATCGACGTATTAAATTGATCGTGACTGCGGATAGTCATCATCAAAAATTCATCCGGCTTGAGATCATGCTGCGGCAACGCATGAACCGTAAAAACAGCGCGGCCATTGGGAGTCTTAAATATTCGTTCGCGCGCGGAACTGGGAAGATGGAAACCGCCCGGCCGGCGAACGCGGGCGTTGTAGTCGTCAAATCCCGGGACTACGCGCGCGATGTGATCGCGTATGCGATCATAGTCGGCTGCTAGCTCCTGCCAATTTATTTCAGAACGATCTCCCAACGCGGCACTGGCCAGCCGAGCGACTATCGCCGGCTCACTCAAAAGGTCCTCCGACGCCGGCCGCAGAAAACCACGCGACGCCTGAACGACAGCCATGGAATTCTCAGTTGTCACAAACTGGGGACCGCCGAGCTGGACATCAGTTTCCGTCCGTCCCAAACACGGAAGTATCAAAGCCTGAGCTCCAGTGACTAAGTGTGCGCGATTGAGTTTCGTCGAAACGTGCGCCGTAAGCCGACAGCGCCGCAGCGCCTCGGCAGTGTATTCGGTGTCGGGCGTCGCTGAAAGAAAGTTTCCGCCGAGCGCGAAAAAAACGCGCGCGTGTCCTTCGTGCATCGCTTCGATGGCCCTCACAGTGTCGTAACCATGGCGTCTCGGTGGCTCAAAATTGAATTCGGTTCCGAGGTTATCGAGAAATGTATCGGTGGGCCGTTCCCAAATTCCCATGGTCCGGTCGCCCTGAACATTGCTATGGCCCCTCACGGGGCAGAGTCCTGCACCGGGTTTGCCAATCTGGCCGCGCAGCAACATCAGGTTGACTATCTCCTGGATATTGGCCACGGCGTTCTTGTGCTGGGTAAGACCCATGGCCCAGCAAAAGATCGTACGTTCGGATTCAATAAAGATTTTCGCAGCTTCTTCGATCTTGTTCTGAGGGATGCTGCTCTGCTCCACGAGGTCATCCCAGTCTGCGTTCTTTATCGCGGCGGCGAATTCGGTAAACCCGCTGGTGTAACTCTCAATGAAATTGCGATCCAGCACTTCACCTGGGCGCCGGTCTTCTTCAGCCAGGACAGCTTTAATAATCCCCTGGAGCAGCGCAACATCACCATTGATGCGTACCTGGAGAAACAAATTCGCCAACGTCGTTCCACCGCCCAGCAAGCCCAAAACATCCTGTGGATGTTTGAACCGTGTCATGCCGACTTCAGGAAGCGGATTAATGTGCACCAACGTGCAACCATTCTGTTTAGCTTTTTGCAGGGCGCTCAACATCCGCGGATGGTTTGTGCCGGGATTCTGGCCGATGACGAAGATTGCCTGCGCGAGATTGAAGTCCTCGAGCGTCACAGTTCCCTTGCCTACCCCTATCGTTTCGCCCAAGGCCGAACCACTGGATTCGTGGCACATGTTTGAGCAATCAGGAAGGTTGTTTGTGCCGAATTGCCTCACAAACAGTTGATAAAGAAACGCTGCTTCATTGCTCGTGCGACCAGACGTGTAGAAGACTGCCTCATCCGGATGGCCTAACGCATTCAGCTGGGTAGCAATTAGAGAAAACGCATCATCCCAGGTAATCGCTTCGTAATTAGTTGCGCCCTGGCGAAGCACCATCGGATGAGTGAGACGTCCTTGTTTGTTGAGCCAGTAATCAGGTTTGCCGGCGAGATCCGCAACGCTCCATTTTCGGAAAAAGTCCGGCGTGACACGCCTGGTGGTAGCTTCATCAGCGACGTGCTTGGCGCCCTCTTCGCAAAATTCTGCGTGCGAGCGTTCGCTATCCGGCTCGGGCCAGGCGCAACCTGGACAGTCAAATCCGGTTTTTTGATTGAGCTTCAGCAGAGTGCGTACGCCGCGCGTCACACCCATTTGGGTGAAGGCAGATTTGGCGGTAGCAATAATTGAGGGAATGCCGCCAGCCACTTTGCTGATCGGCTTAATTTGAACGAAAGAAGTCTCCTCCGGCGATTGAGCGCCGGTTTGAGACGTCTCTTCGTGATCTGACCTCTTATGCATTTCCGGTTATTGGCGTGAGTAATTGTAAGGTTTAGAAGAGTGTTTACAAAGTGAGGGTCGATGATACGTGTCGGGATTCTCCATTCAACAACTCAACGGTTTGTCCCACTCTTAGTTTTCCGGATTGCAACACACGCGCATACAGGCGCGAATCGCCGGGATGAACCTTCTGAGAGATGCGTTGAGACTTGCCGTCGATGAATGAAGAACGAATTGTATTGCAGGGGCTGGTGTAGCTGGTGATTTCTACCAACACTTCATCGCCTAAAGCCAGCCGGGTTCCCGGGTTTAGCTGCTTCCAGTCGAGTCCGGAGATCGTAACATTTTCGCCGACTGATCCAGGGAAGATAGGATGCCCTTCCGCTTGCAACTCCACTATCCGCTCCAGTGAAAAAAGGCATACGGCGCGTTCGGGTCCACCGTGTATATCCGGAAAGCGGTGCGAGTCGCCTACAAGTCCGAGGTCGTTGACCACGGCTTCGGATGTCGCCACTTTCGGCACGCCTCCGGGAGAAATGTTGAGCTGGAATATTCGTCCGTTCATTTTCTACTAAGGATCCTCGTTACCATCTTGCGTAACTATAAACATCAGACTCCAGCCAGGCAATGAACTCTGAACTGTCGACAAGTTTTGGTTTATTCTCCACGACAGAATTGACTTGCCCTCGGGTTTAGCTTAAAAACTTCTTCTCCTCTTAAAATGGAATTCAAGACAGACATTGCTTCTTAGCTGAGGGTAAATACGATGACTCGTTCACTCTTTGGTTGTGTCATTGCGTCTCTTTTATTGATTGCCTCGTGCGTTTCGGCAAGTGCTCAACTAAAACCTGCCCGCGATCCCAACCAGCCGATTGATGAGGAATACACGAAGAAGATTCGGGAGTACACCACTGAA
>JALYTI010000265.1 GCA_030854375.1 Acidobacteriota bacterium
GGAAGATGCTATGTTGCCAGGCAAATTCGGAAGACAAAAAATGAGCCTGGCTTGATTGTTAGCATCCATTGGCTACCGCCAACGGTTCTGCATTGCGTGCGCCAAATTTCAGAGATCAAAGTACAAAGATCAAGATTCGTCAAATATTTTGCGCCGTTTGCTTAACTTCGCGGGAGCGCATGCGCAGCCCGAGACTGGCCTCAACTTCGCGCAGTCGTGTTACCAACTGAATCGACTGTCGTTCACTTATCTGCCCACCATTGATCGCTTCTTCGGCTCGCCGCATCAAAACCTCAAGTTGATGAGCCTTCAGGGTTGACCGGGAGGCAACACGCGCAGCTATCTCAGACCGCGGACTGTTGTAGTCCAACCCCGCGTAACGCGCGAGAACTCTTCGCGTGCGCGAATACACATTTTCAATTGCCAGATCGAAAGCGTGGGCGCGCTGTTGCAGTTCGGCCATGGAAGCCACAAACTCCAGACTCGATCTGCGATCAATCTGCGGCAAAGGCACGGGCCGAGCAAACCGGCGCCCGCGTGTCCATAACATAAGCAGAATAATCAGAACTATCTGACCGAAGATTGCCAGGATTGGAGTGCCGGCGAAGTAAGTTGCAAAGGCGTTATGTGTCGTGCCACGGCCTTGATGAAACTCATCGAAAGCAATCAACCCGTCGGACCTTGAGAGAAGATTGACCGTGAGGCGCAGATTATCTTGGAGACCGATTCCTCCGTTTGCCACGATATAGGGATCGCTAAGCACGACTATGCGGCCCTGACCGTGCGGGTAATCAAGTAGCAACGCGCCACTGGACGTGGCCAGGTGAACAACCGGAGCAGGTGACACGGTTGCAGAACCATTCGTATCTGTAAGCGCCTTCTCCGCAGAATGTCCGGAGGGCGTCTGATCGTTATTCGCGTTATCACTTTCCGGTTCTGACTTGTTATCACTCTGGTTCGACGTAAAGAACTTGATGGCAGAAAAGAACCGTGAGGGCATAACTGACTCAACGTCGCGAGTGAGAAGCGTGGGCTGCGCGGGGTTGACCGGCCTCACGTCCTTAGTCATTTGTTCGGGATCCGCCGGATCGTCACCAAAGTTTGGGTAAGCAATAAACTCGGTAGTAACCTTCCACTCTCCTGAAGGAGGCAACAAATAGTCTTCGGGCCGCCGATCAATAAGTACCAGTCTTCCGCCTCGCTTAACCCAAAGCAGCAAACTCTCAGCGTCGGTTTCGTCAATGGAAATGCGCGGCCTGCCAACGATGACGAAGGTTTGCACCTTCTGGCCACCGGCTCCCAGCAGCCTGTCCGGCCGCTCGCGCCAACGCATCACTTTGTAACCCGATTCACTCAGAAAGTCGTATAGGGCGCGTGTGCCGGTTGCGCGAGCATTGTACGTGGATCTGTTTGGCGCTAATTCCGAATCTTCCTGGTTCTCTTCCTGATCATAGGCAACAGAATTGATCGCTATCAAAACACCCACCGCAACCAGGATAGTTAGAATGATTCCGATGCGTTGACGCATAAGCTTCGAGACATTACCCGCGGATGAACGCGGATTTACGCGGATCAGATTTGGAATAGACTGCCACGATTTGGTTTTCGAATTTCAGAAGAAGCTTCAACATCAATCCTCATTCATAATTGCGAAGGAAACTTGAACATCATTTCTAATTCGTATTCCTATCCGCGTTAATCCGCGGCTAATTTACTTCTCCCTCAGATTCATCGCGACAGTGCCCGCTCGTATGCCGCGCGAAATGCCCGCCAATCGGTTTCCGTCGCGTTTGCAAATCCATACCAGTGTCGCTCAAAGCTGTCTGTCAGCTTTTTCACGTTTCCGTAGAGCGGCTCGACATCCCGCACCGCGCGAAGGTAGTCGCGATTTGTCTTGTGCTGCGCGAGGCTAAGGATCTTTCGTTCACCCAACTCAACGAGAAGTGCGATGTAAGCCTTTCGAATAGCCGCGCGCAGCTCGCCTCGTCGTGCCAAAGCTTCGGCCTCCACCAGTAGATCTGTTGCGGATTGATCAGGTTCGAGCTTTTCACCCAGGACAATTCGCGCTCCAGCTTTGGCCTTCTTTTTGGATCTGCGAGGTCGGAGCAATCGCGGGAGGAACAACTTCACAACAAATGCCAGGACTGCGATCGCCAGGAGAATTACAAACACTTGCGCAATTGTGGTGAACAGACCTGCGGTCCCGGGAGAAACCGCTTTGGGTTTGGGGAATAAGCTCTGAAACCATTTCACAAATTGATTCAGGAGGCGAGCAAGCGCACTTTCCTGTTTGATCTTTCGAGCATACTCGGGCCGCTGCAAAATCTCTGCGAGCTTACGACTTTCGTCAGCCTTGTTGCCGATATGACTCGTACCCGTGGATTCAACGTCGTTAAGCCGGTCATCGATAGCCTTCAGCCGTTCCTTGATTCTATTCAGCAGCTCGGTCCGCCCTTCATGCTTCACTGGGGCGTATTTGTCGAGCTCCTGGTGAAGCCAGGAATTGTCTACATTGATACTTGAGCCATTCCATTCTACTGACTCCGCCTGCGGTAAAAGATTGCGCACAACGTTGACAGTTTCATTGCTGCGCGTCTCGTAAGTTGCCGCGTCTTCGGTTTCATCACGTTGCGCCAAAGTATCCAGCGCAGTTACGGCTCGCTGTATTTCACTGTGATATTGACTAATAGGGATCGCTTGAGCTGCGGGGGTTGCCAGGATCAGGAAGCTGACTGTGTGCAGGAATCGCCTGGCAAGAAAAGCATAACACTTACTTCGTTTTGGTAATTGCCGCTTAACCATAGGCAAATGTTGGGGCGGACTTTCCTCGGTTCAACTTAGACCAAGCATTTTTCCAGGCCCCCGGAAAGGAGGCGCCACTCGACCCGGCGCAGCCGAAATTGCGGGTGCCAGTGGTGACGAAACGTTTAGCTTTGGCATAGCGCCTAATCTCTGAGCTGCCATCAATTCAATGTCATATCCCTCGTGTCTGACTCGTTCGTCAACATACAGAAGCGAAAACCCGAGCATCCACACCGGGGCCAACAGGATGGAGCTTAACGGCTCCAGCACACTGTAAATAATCGAATACCAAACCGGCCACTCGGCTGCGCTGAAAGGCGATAGGGTGATCCCATTTACCCACGCGAGAGCGGCAAGAGGGATTACCAGAATCATCAACGCGGAATAAGTCGCAAAGGTTATGAAGAATGTCATCGCCATGAGGCGCCGCACGTTACCCTTTGCTAGTGAGAAGCTGCGGCTAATTGATTCGAAGACCGACTTCCCCTCAACCAGCATCACTTGAGGAACATAAACTACTCTCCCCGCCATAAAAAAGAACAACCACAGTGCCACCGCTGACGCGGCCAGAAAACCAACGACTCCTACAAAAGCCGTTAGCCAAACCGGCGCCCACTGCGCGGAAACAACAGCTCCCAAAGAGACGAAGATGACGACGATGTACCAACCGAAAAACGCGACTACGCCAGCTACACCAAGCCACAGCACCATGATTATTGTTGCGCCAAGCAAAGACCAAAATCTCGAGCGCACGGCAGCGTAAGTAGTTCTCGCTAGTACGGGTTCATTCCAGAGAAGATGAGTCACCAGATTTCGCGAAGCCCCGCCCATCACGATAAGACTGAAAATGTGCCCACCCAGAAGCAAAGCTGCGCCGGCAAAGGCCATGAAGACGTACAAAAGGAATTCCGTCTCGCTTGGCGTGGAAAAAAACCCGCGCCAGGAGATGGTCCACAAAACCGAACCGACTGCGGAAACAAATACTGGCGGCGCGGCGATTCGGATCAGGACAGATAGGTGGCGACGATAAAGCCGGATCGCACGATCAATAAGATCGCCCGCACCGAGAGGGACAAGAGAGAGTTCTGGCGTGAGATTCATCCTGAAACGATCAATAGCTCAAGTCACGCTCCAAATCTGTCACCGGCAAATCAATCACTCAAAACTGACTGACGGAATCGGCCACATACATGACGAGGGGCACTGACGGCGGTGTTAAATACGCGGCCAAAGCCTTACATATCAGAAAATTCCACAGCCGAGGCAATCCAAAATTTCCGACATAGTTCAAATTAATGGAGATAGTGAAACCCCCTCCGAAACGTGGGTGCAAAGGATCCTACCATTTATTGAGTTTGATTTGACGGATGACTGGTCAAAATCTCGGCATAATGCTTGCTAGCGAGCTAATAGGGTCGTTCGTTCCGCGTATTTGTTCCCGCTCTTGATTCACGTGACAATGCAAATAGTCACAACCCTGGCTCTTACTGGAATCGAAAGGATTACGATATGAAGACTCGCCTACTAATTGCAGTGCCTCTCCTCCTTCTTGTGTTGGCTCTGGCAGCGATTGCTCAGACCAGTCGCGGTACCGTAACG
>JALYTI010000266.1 GCA_030854375.1 Acidobacteriota bacterium
CTAGATGCACATCAAATCAGTTAGAATCTTCCTGGGCGGGCTGTTCGCGCTTGCTCTTCTCTTGAGTTTCGGGTCAACGAGCAGATCTTTCCATTTCAGTTCACTTGACGAGTCAAGCGAGCTGACGCGGGAGAAGCACCTTGAAAACATCAAGCAGCTAACTTTCGGTGGAGAAAATGCAGAAGCCTACTTCTCGGCCGATGGGAAGCAGCTCATCTTTCAATCAACTCGCGATGGCCGCGAATGCGATCAGATCTACACCATGAATGTCGACGGCGGAAATGTGAAGCTGGTCTCGACTGGCGCGGGCCGTACCACCTGCTCCTATTTTCTTCCAAATGGCAAAACGATTCTCTATTCCTCCACGCATCTGGGAGCAAAGGAGTGTCCTCTACGACCCGATTTTTCCAAGGGTTATGTTTGGGCCATCTATCCTACGTTCGACATTTTTACCGCGCGGCCGGATGGCTCCAATTTGAAACAGTTAACGAAGACGCCGGGTTACGACGCGGAAACGACCATCTCGCGAGACGGCAAGCTGGTGTTCACTTCCATGCGCGATGGCGACCTGGATATCTATACGATGGATGGGAATGGCAAACACGTGCGCCGATTGACGAATGAGCTCGGTTACGATGGCGGGCCTTTCTGGTCGTATGATGGCAAGCAAATTGTCTATCGTGCCTACCATCCGCAGACCGAAAAAGAGAAGTCAGACTACCTGGGTCTCCTCAAGCAAAATCTTATTCGTCCGACGACGTTGGAAATCTGGGTGATGAACGCAGACGGATCGCATAAGCGCCAGGTGACACACAATGGTAAGGCCAACTTCGCGCCCTACTTTTTTCCTGACGGCAAGCGAATAATCTTTGCTTCAAACATGGACGATCCCAAAGGTCGCAACTTCGATCTTTACAAAATCAATGTTGACGGCACAGGCCTGGAGCGCATCACATACAACGACACATTCGATGGTTTTCCAATGTTCTCCCCAGACGGTAAGAAACTGGTATTCGCCTCGAACCGCAATGCTAAAACGCGTGGTGACACGAATGTATTCATCGCGGATTGGGTGGAATAAGCGGGGCGCGCGGGTGTCGTGCCCGCAGCGGCGAGGCGCAGCCTCGCCGAAAAGTTTAATAATTGAAACGGAAAGGCGAAGCCTTTCCGCACTGCGGGGCGGCGAAGCCGCAACTAATTGCGGCGAAGCGTTGGAAGAGGCCACTTTTTGGAGTGCGGCGGCTTGGCGCCGCTTTTGGTTGAAAGCCATTTAGCGTCGAAAAGCTGCGACAAGTCGCAGCACTCCAAGGAGTGGCCTTTTTTCTAACGCGTGTCTAGGTTTTACAGAGCAAGCCGTGGTTACCAAATCTCAAATCATTTAATCCCTGAAGGGGCCACGTAAAAATCCTTACGGAAGAGGTCATCATGATTCGGAAACTTCTAAATCTTTCGCTCGTCCTTACACTGGCTATTGCCGCACTCGCGCAACAGCCAGTTGCGACACCAAACACCCCCAGCGTCGAGCGCCTGCGCGCTCACATCGAATATCTGGCTTCGGATAAGTTAGAGGGACGCCGCACGGGTAGCTCTGGCGCAAACCTGGCCGCCGAATACATTGCCCGAGAGTTTGCGCGTTACGGTCTCCGACGCAGCATTGGTTATGACACGCCCGGCATGTCCCACTTTGAAGCCGACTCGCCACGACGCTACATGCAGCAGTTTCCCTACGTTTCCGGAGTGGACCTTGGAAAGAACAATTCTCTTACTTACTCATTAACTTCGGGCGGCGCGCAAACCGTTGAACTTGGGCGAGACTGGATGCCACTCGGTCTTTCGTCAAGTAGCAGGATTGAAAACGCAGCGGCTGTGTTTGTCGGCTACGGCATCACTGACAGTGAGTTGAAATATGACGACTATCAGGCCGGGAACACGGCGGGAAGAATTGCCATTGCGCTATCGGGAACTCCGGACGGCGACAATCCGCATGGTAAATTCGCCAAGTATGATGACGTTCGCTGGAAAGCAATTGCTGCACGTAATGCGGGCGCACGTGCCCTAATTATCATCGCTCGTGAACAAGCCTTCAAGGACGACCGGCTCGCGCAGCTTCATTACGACCATGGCGCCGGGGACGCCGGGTTGCCGGTGGTTGCGATCTCGCGAAGTGTCGCGGCGAAACTATTTGAAGCAAATGGGATTAAGAATTTCGAGGATTTTGTTGAGCAGCTTTCAAAAGCCGTCGCCCAACAAGGCACAAAAGAAATTCGCGGATATTCCGTTACAACAAGTAATAGCTTCGATCTTCTAAATGCCACTAAGCTCACCATCTCAACCGACATTGTCCGCCCCGAAGTTTCCGCCTCGAACGTTGTCGGCATCCTGGATGGCTCAGATCCAACTCTCAAGAACGAAGCCATTGTTATCGGCGCGCACTACGATCACCTGGGTCGGGGCGGCGAAGGGAGTCTCGCCCCGCGCGAAGGCGAGATCCATCACGGCGCTGATGACAACGCATCGGGTGTGGCCGGCGTCCTGGAGCTGGCGCGCATCTTCAGTGCGCAACGACCCAGGCCACATCGCACGATAGTCTTTATGGCATTCAGTGGTGAAGAAGAAGGATTGCTGGGCTCGAACTACTACGTCAATCATCCCATTATCCCACTCGCTAATACGGTTGCGATGATCAATATGGACATGATTGGGCGGATGAAGGACAACAAAATGATGATCGGCGGCGTCGGTACGGCGGACCAATGGCGGCCCGTCATAGAGGTGTCCAACCCTTCCCGGAAAATGAGGGTGACTGCCATAGCCGTGCAACCCGGTGAAGTGCCGAAGGATGGTCAGATGTCAGATTCCAGGACCGTGGGAGTCCCGATTGTTACGGGAGCCAATGGCAGAACGATCGTGAGTCTCGGTCGAGTTGATCCGATAGATTTAACGCTGACAGAAGATGGCTATGGGCCCAGCGACCACTCATCCTTTTATGCGAAGAAGATTCCAGTGTTGTTCCTCTGGACCGGAACTCATGAGGACTATCACAAACCGTCCGACACCGCTAACAAGATCAATTATGTCGACGAAGCACGCATCCTTACCTTCGCGGCTCGCTTGATTCAGGACATCGATACGAACGATAAACGCCCGTCGTTTGCGGTTGCAAAAAGTGAATCGGCGGGACGCTCCATGGGCTTTCGCGTCTATCTCGGGACGATTCCCAATTATGCGGATTCAAATGATGGACTGTTGCTTGACGGTGTGCGCGATGATTCACCGGCGGCAAAGGCTGGACTCAAAGCGGGAGACAGGATTGTGAAACTTGCCGGTCGGGACGTGCGAAACGTTTATGACTACACCTACGCGCTGGGCGAATTAAAGGCTGGACAGGAATATGAGGTCGAGCTATTGCGCGGCAGCGACCGACTCAAACTAAAGATCACACCCGAAGCCAGAAAATGAAAGAAGGGGGAACGGGGGAACAGGGGAAAGGTAAAGAAATTCTTCACCCGCGTTACCCCTTCCCCTCTCCCCATTTCCCCCTTTCCCCTTTCCCCTTTCCCTATTCCCCTTTTTCCCTATTCCCCTTTTCCTGTTACCAGCGTGGCTCGCGGTCCCCACGATCGCTACCGCCGCCGCCATAGCCGCCGCGTCCACCGCCACCGCCATAAGCGCCGCGACTGCCTCGATCCTCTCGAGGCTTCGCTTCATTGACTGTTAGATTACGGCCGCCAAAGTCTTTGCCGTTAAATTGTTCGATCGCCGCAGCCGCCTCCTCCGCAGTCGCCATTTCTACAAAGGCAAAACCGCGTGAGCGTCCGGTATCGCGATCCTCGATCACGGAAGCTGATTCCACCGTGCCCACTGCCGCGAATGCCGCGCGCAGTTCCTCGCTCGTAGTGCGGAACGAGAGGTTTCCCACATAAAGTTTGGTACCCATTTCTCTTTCCTATTCTTTTGCTCGAATGAAGCGCGGGTAAATAAGATCCCGAGACGCAAGCGGGGAGTTACTTGACCTCTCTCGACGAACGCGACGCACCCGATGCTCTTAAATTTCGAGAGCGGCTTCTAACAAGTTGACAACTGCCTCACTCTCTCCTCAGCCGAACGCGGTCGCTTCACGATCACGGACAGGCGCAGTCACCACTGATGCGCGAGAGCAGGAACTATGGACGCCGCTAAGTATGCCTCAGGCTCGGTTTGGAGTTCAAGTTCCACGAACGGTCAGCAGTGGTGCAATTGCCTGTATTACTCTCATTAGCACCGTCGCTTTAGCGCGGTGAATTTAAGTGCCCGTCACAACCCGAAACCGTTTAAACGGTTTCCCTCTCGAATCGAATCAGTGATCACCGGGCTAAAGCCACGGTGCTAATGAGAAATATCCCTAAGATCCAAAC